>JAFYOA010000092.1 GCA_017547865.1 Clostridia bacterium | reverse complement strand
CGGTGGCCGGCGTGAGAAAGTCATTTTAGGCACAAAGGTAGGCCGCGACATGTACGATACAGACTACGATGGCCCAAATCGCCCGGAAGGCCTGTCTTTATACAAGATCCGCCGCCATGTAGAGGGTTCCCTTCGCCGCCTGCAGACCGACCACATTGAACTTTACCAAATGCACAATGTAGACCGCAGTGTAAACTGGGATGAACTGTGGGAGGCTTTTGAGGGGCTTGTCCGCAGCGGCAAGGTGTATTACGTCGGTGCTTCCAAGTTTGCCGGCTGGGAACTGATGAAGGCGCAGGAAGCAGCACGCCGCCGCAATTTCATGGGCCTTGTATGTGAGCAGCACCGTTACGATATGCTGCGCCGCACTGCAGAACTGGAAGCTTTCCCTGCCTGTATTGATCAGGGCATTGGTGTCACACTGTTCAGCCCGCTGCAGCGTGGACTTTTGGGTTATGATATTTTGGAACCGGATCGTCCCCTGCCGAAAGAAGCAATGGCAAACCTGGAAAAATACCGCCCGCAGCTGACGGAATACGCGAAACTGTGCCATGACCTTGGCGAAAGTGTAGCCAATGTGACCCTGGCCTGGGAAATGCATCATCCGGCTGTAACGGCGCCGGTCATTGGCCCGGCAACACTGAAAGACTTTGAAGACATGCTGCGCAGTGTTGAAATTCAGCTGACCGAAGATGTGCTGAAGGAGATCGACCGGATTTTCCCGCCACCGCAGCCGCTTTTCTACGACGAACGACCGAATGATGTGAGGCCGATCTCATGGAACTGATCACGTTAAACGAGCACCTGAATAAGATCATCTCCCCCAATGCAGTTCTGCAAAAGTTAGCTGGCGGTTTTGAGTTTACAGAGGGGCCTGTTTTGCGTAAAGGAGCTCTGTGGTTCACTGATTTTCGTGTCAACCGTATCTACCGCTACGTTAATGGCGAAACCGAGCTGATCACAGCGGATTCTCACCGCACCGTAGGAATGACATTGACCCGTTCGGGACATCTGTTGGGATGTACAGCAAACCGCCATGCTATTACAGATGTGGATAACGGTGAAATATTGGTAGATAACCGGAACGGCATTCGACTGAACGGCACCAATGATATCGTTGAGCACAGCTCCGGACGGCTCTATTTTACCGACCCATACACACGCCCCTTTGATGGGCCGAAAATCGGCCACAGCGCCGTGTATTGCTTTGACGGCAATACCCTGACCGCAGTGGATGAAACCCTCCCCTGGCCCAACGGGCTGGCCTTTTCGCCGGATGAAAAAACGCTGTACATCATCGATTCAAAAGAATTACGGCTGTACGCCATGGATATGTTCACAGGCGAAAAGAGTGTATTCGCGCAATTTTCTGCGGAAATGGGCCCTGGTCTGCCGGATGGGATGTGCGTTCGCAGCGACGGAACTGTTTTTGTAGCAGGAGCCGGCGGCATCCATGTCATCTCTTCCGATGGTATTCACCTCGGCTGGGTTTCCATGCCGGAGATTGCGGCAAACCTTTGCATGGATGAGCACGAAACAGGGCTTTACATCACCGCATCCACTTCGTTGTACCATTTATCCTTCTAAAATTAGCGGCAGACACAATACGGTCTGCCGCTTTTAATTACACAAAAAGCCCACACCAGCGCGGTGCGGGCTTTCGTCGTTTTTATTTTTTCCAACCGTAGATCTTGCCAAACTTGTCGTCAAGATAATCCAGCAGAGGCTGTGCATCCAAACCCTTGTCGCTGAACTTACGCAGCAGATCCATGGTGGTCACACTGCGGCCGTACTGCCAGATCTTTTCGGTCAGCCAATCGATGATAGGCGCGAACTCACCGTTCTCCACCAACTCGGCGAAATCGGGCAGATCCTTGCGAATAGCGTTGTAGATCATACCATCGTAAATATTGCCCAGAGTATAGCTTTGGAAGTAACCAATCCAGCTGCCGGTCCAGTGCATATCCTGCAGAATACCTTCCGTGTCGTTGGCAGGACGAATCCCAAGGTATTCTTCGTACTTGTCGTTCCAGGCGTCGCGCATTTGGTCAATGGTTAGCTTTCCAGCAAAGTAATCCCGTTCCAGTTCAAAACGAATGATGACATGCAGATTGTAGGTCACTTCGTCTGCCTCAGTACGTTTACAGGTGGATTCCACCTTATTGAGGGCATTATAGAAATCCTCTTCGGAAACAGCGGCATAATCCGGGAATGCTTCCACCAGTTTGGGATAAATATGGCGAATATAAGCACGGCTGCGACCAATGAAATTCTCAATGAAACGGGCCTGACCTTCATGGAAGCCGCCGGAAATGCCGCCGAAAAGACCTGCTTCCACCACAGCTTCGTTGCTGGAATAGCCATACATAGAATGGCCGGATTCAT
>JAFYOA010000006.1 GCA_017547865.1 Clostridia bacterium | reverse complement strand
TCGTCAACAACGGCAAGGTGATCGGCGACCGAATGGACCTTTCCACCGCGGACCGCATGATGATCCAGGTGCCCATGTTCCACTGCTTCGGCATGGTGCTTTCCATGACCAGCATGATGACCCACGGCGGCACCATCTGCCCCATGCCTTACTTCTCTGCAAAGTCCTCCCTGGCCTGCATCAATCAGGAGCGCATCACCGCTTTCAACGGCGTGCCCACCATGTTCATCGCCATGTTCAACCACCCCAACTACCGCAGCACAGACTTTTCTTACATGCGTACCGGCATTATGGCCGGTGCCGGCTGCCCGCCGGAGCTGATGAAGCGTGCCGCCCAGCCGGATGAAATGAACATGACCGGCATCGTTTCTGTTTACGGCCAAACCGAATGTGCCCCGGGCAACACCATGTCCAGCTGGACAGATTCTTTGGAAGTGCGCACCGAAACCGTGGGTTACGATTTCCCCCATGTGGAATGCAAGATCATCAACCCGGAGACCGGTGAAGAAGTTGGCCCCGGGGTGAACGGCGAGTTCTGCGCCCGCGGCTACAACACCATGAAGGGCTACTACAAAATGCCCCAGGCAACCGCCGACACCATTGATGCCGACGGCTGGCTGCACTCCGGCGACCTGGCCTGCAAAGACGAAAACGGCAACTACCGCATCACCGGCCGTCTGAAGGATATGATCATCCGCGGCGGCGAGAACATTTACCCCAAAGAAATTGAAGAATTCATCTACACCCACCCCGCGGTAAAAGACGTGCAGGTCATCGGTGTTCCGGATAAAAAGTACGGCGAAGAGATCTTCGCCAGCATCATTCTGAAGGAGCCGGGCAGCATCACCGCAGAAGAGATGCTCGCCTACATCCGCGCCAGCATGGCCCGCCACAAGGTACCCAAGTACATCGAATTTGTGGACGCCTTCCCCATGAACGCAGCCGGCAAAGTGCTGAAGTACAAAATGCGCGAAGACGCTGCCCGCCGCTATAATCTCACCGGTGACGGCGCCGATACCGGCGGAACCGGGAAGTAACTCCAACGGAATACCGCAGGGGCGAACTATGTTCGCCCGTAAAAATCGACACAAAAGATAAAAAATCCGGCCTATGCTGCTGCACAGGTCGGATTTGTTTTTTTATTTATGCTGCTGCAGCATCCAGGCCAGCAGTTCCGGCGAGAACGCGCGCTTCCAGGAATCGTGACCCACGCCTTCGTACAGTTCGCAGACGAACTCGGGGTGCTTGCCCTGCAGGGCCTCTGCCATTTCCATGGTCTGGTGAGGCGAAACCACGGTGTCATCCAGCCCGTGGAAGGCGCGGATGGGCATGGTGAGCACTCCGGCGTTCCAGGCCATACCGCCGCCGCAGCAGGGGGCAATGGCCGCAAACATCTGCGGGTAGGCCATGGCGGTGTACCAGGTGCCAAAGCCGCCCATGCTCAGGCCGCACAGGTAAATGCGGTCTTTGTCCACGTTGAATTCTTCGACCATGGTGTCAATAAAGGTCTTCAGGCTCTCTGCCCGGGCGGCCCAAAAGCTTTCCGGCGGGCACTGGGGCATCAGCAGAATGCAATCCTGCAGGTTTTCGTCGTTCGCCACGTTGGGGAAACCCCAGATCGTCACCCGTTCCAGGTCATCGCCGCGGCCGCGTTCACCGGCACCGTGCAGCTGCACCAGCAGCGCCGGGTGTTCACTGCAGTTTTCCGGCACCCAGGCTACGTATGGGAAAATCTTCTTCGAAGTTCTTTCTTCAATAATTTTCATGTTTCTTCCTCACTTTGCATACTGCCAGGCAATGCGGCAGGCACGGTTATAAGCTTCAGCCAGGTATACTTCCGGGGGCAGGGCGGCATACACATCGTTTTCGTGCCGGTCCGGCTTGGAATGCGTGGTCAGTTCGAAATTCAGGTACTCCTGGGGCGCTGCGTTTTTCAGCCGGCACACGTTATCCTCCCAATCGGCAATGCCGTCAAAGGGCAGCAGGTGCAGGTCGTCGGTCCAGTAGGTCACGCCATCGAAGCGGCTGATGCCCAGGTTATCGTTCAGGTGGGTCATCAGCAGCCGGTTGCCGTATTTCGCCAACAGATTTTGGGAATGGTTGTAACACAGTTCGTGGCCGCTGTCCCAGCAAAAACCCACCGCGGGGTTCTCTTTGTAGCGTTCCAGCAGGGCGAAGAGGAATTCCTCTCCCTCGGTATTTTCAAAAGCAACGGCAAAGCCGTTTTCTTCCGCATACCGCACCAGGGCATCGTAGTGGTCAAAGCACAGGTTTGCTTCGTCAAAATCGTATTCAAAGCCGATCCAGGGATGCACCACCAGCACGGGAATGCGGTATTTGACACAGCTCGCCGCCACGGTCATCATCTCTTCCACCGCCGGGGCAAACACCTCCGGGTCGGCGCTCCACATGGCGGCGGCCTGCAAATAAGGCGCATGCAGAGACTGCACCGCCAGGCCGCATTCTTCGGCGGCAGCCAGCACTTCGCCCAGGTCTTCATCCTCACGCCATATAGGAGAAACAGCATCAAACCCCGCCGCAGCGATCAGCCGCACGGTTTCTGCCGAAGGAATTTCCGGAAACGGGCCAACGGACATGCCGATTTTTTGCTTCCACATACTCATTCGCCTTTCTGCAGTTTGTTTTTCTTAAAGTAATGCTTAATGTACAGCAGCAGGAAAATACCCAAAAACGGGAACACACCGGCCACCAGCATGCCTACCTTCATACCGATCTGCTCGGCAGAAAGGGAGAGTGTTGCACCCAGCCCAACAGCCCACTCACTGGCCGACACGTTATCCACCACAATACCCAACAGCTGCGGTGCCACAGAAGCACCCACGTCGCCGCCGGCGGCCATCAGAGCATAGGCAGCCACCCCGGGGGCAGGAATTCTTTCTTCCATTAAGATGAGGGTACCGGGCCACAACATGGAGGTGACCAGGCCCACCAGCACACAGGCCACAAAGCAGAGAACATTGTTGTTGGAAAGGCCGATGATCAGATAGCACACCGTTGCGCCCACCATGCCCGCCAGCAGTACGGCAGAAATGTTCCGGCCGTATTTGGCGTACAGCGTACGCACCAGCCCCAGCAGCACCGCAAACAGTGCCAGGCCGAAGATATCTCCCAGAGTTTTGGGAATGTGCAGCGCATTTTCCATATAACCGGAGATCCAGTTGGACATGGTGTTTTCTGCGGCACTGCCCAAAAAGATACAGGCGGTGCACAGCGCCAGGCCAATGGTGCGGTTTTTGGCTTTTGCCCCGCCGCTGCTGTGGTCCAGGTGCATTTCCGGAATGGGCGAGGTGGCAAAAAGATAAGCCGCCAGCAAAGGCAGAAGCGCCAGAAAGATCGTCAGGTACATCCAGTTTTCCCGACCAAACAAACCTTGGAACACCGTGGTGATGATCACCACCATCAGCACACCCCAGGCGTACAGGGAATGGAGCATACTCATATCCCGCTCCGGGTTATCGGAGGGCAGAGAAGCCACCATGGGGCTCATGAGCACTTCACACAGGCCGGCGGCCACCGAGAACACCAGCGTGCCCGCCACCAGACCGGCATAGGCGAACCGGGGGAAAAACGTGGGCACCAGGGCGTAGATCAAAAAGCCCACAGAGGTGATGAGGGGCATGGTTTTTGCCACCTTGCGGATATTGAAATACTTGGTGAAAAAGCTGAAAATCAGATCGATGAGCAGCTGGGTGCAGAAATTAATGAGCACCAGCGCCCCCAGCAGGGTGTAGGAAATGCCGTACATATCACGGAAGGTGACAAACAGCAGCGGCGGCAGGCTGTAAGCCGAGGCCATGGAAAGATACGCATAATAGCAGGCGTATTTCGTTTTGGTGTAGTTCAAAGTTTTGGCAGACATAAAGACTCTCCGGATAAAAGAAAAATTTTCTTCATGGTAACACAACCGGAGCGAAAAGTAAAGTTGAAAGTGGAAAGCGGAAAACGGAAAGTGGACAGTTGCGGGCGGGCAGTAACCGCACCGCATTCTGGTTGATTTCTGAAACGCTGTATGCTATAATCAAAAAAAATGAAACGAGGTGTGCACTATGGTAAAACGTCGGATTTCCTTCTAAAACGATAGAAGGAAAATACTTTCTCAATCCTTCTATCGCTTTGGAAAAGCATAGGAGGCAAATCAAATGAAAAAATACCAACAAAGCAACCGCCGCTATTTTGCGGAGGCACTGATCTGCGTACTCGTCGGCACCGTGTTCGCCGTGGTTCTTCAGTTTTTTAAGGGCGATGTTCTGGACTATGCCGCAGCCGGTGAAATGCAGAAGACGTTTCACTCTGCCATCCTGCTCATCGGTTTTATTCTGTGCGAAGTTTTCTTCTTCTTTCTCTACAACCTTTGCAGCGCCGCGTTTGTTACGGGCTGCACAAGAGAACTGAAACAGGATATCTTCGAAAGCATTGTCAATCGCAGCTACGTTGCCTATAAGGAGTACCCGCAGGGCGAATACATTGCCCGTTACACCAGCGAAGCCGATATGATCAAAGACCGTCGGTTCCGTATGCTCCCTCTGTTTTGGGAAATTCTTTTCAAGATCATTCTTGTCAGCACCGCGCTGTTCGTTCTCGATCTGCGCATCGCGGTCATCACCATTGCGCTGCTGACCACACCGCTGTATATTCCCAAGCTGATCGAGAAAAAGCTGCAGAACGCACAGTCTGCGTACCTTCGGGCTGTAGAAGAAAACCTCGCCAAGGTGACCGACTGGCTTTCCGGGTTCGAGATCATCAAAAACTATTCCATCGAGCAAAAGATCATGCGCAGATTCAAAGCTGCCAACGACAACACAATGGAAAAGCTTTTGAAAGACACACAGCTCGGCGCCGTTTCGCAGCTCATCACCACGCTGATCTCCTATCTGTCGTATTTTGCTGTTTTGGCATATGCAGCCTGGTTGGTTTTGGCCGGTGATTTTACAGCCGGCGACTTCTTTGTTGCCATCGGCATGATCGACCAGCTTTCCTACCCTCTGATCTCGCTGGCCGGCATTACCCGCCAACTGATCGAG
>JAFYOA010000005.1 GCA_017547865.1 Clostridia bacterium | reverse complement strand
GTGAATGCCCACCATGTTGCCGTGAATAAACGGCGAGCCGGGGTGCTTTTCGCAGTAGAAGCAGGGCATGACAAAGTCTGCGTTGATCTGCGGTTCCAGCGTAAAGCCGAAGAAAGGCACATACTCCTGCCCGGGCAGCTTCTGCAGCAGTACATTGCCGTAGAAAGGATCTTTTTCAAATTTGTACTCACCGATGCCGTCGGTCTGCACCAGGCCGTGTTCCAGTTTCAGGGCAATGCGGGGAGCCTCGCGCATAATGCCGGCATCGCACAGCCAGTCGCCTTCCGGCAGGTGTACCAGCAGCACATGGTGGCGGCGCATGGGCAGGCGGTCGGCGGGTTCGCCCAAAATAAACCGGGCCGCATAATGAGAGACCGAGAAACCAAGAGAAGACAGCAGCATACCCAGGGCTTCGTTCAGTTCAAAGCAAAAGCCGCCGCGGTGGTGCAGCACGATCTTCTCAAACAAAGCCTGCGGGTCAAGATCCAGCGGCTTTTTGGCCAGAATATCCAGGTTTTCATAGGGTACGGTGCAGTAGTGCGCCGCCACGATCTTTGTCAGTGTCTCGGCGTTCAGGGGCAGTTCGCCGGTCACACCAATGCGTTCCAAATATAAGGCGGTCTGTTCTTTAGTGTACATACGATCCTCTCCGTTTCCGTGGATTCTGTTTTAACTATACTGTTCTGCCGGCCGGGTGTCAAGGCTTTTCTCAGCCCAGGCGAAAATCTGTGGGGGAATAGCCGGTGCACTGCTTAAAATATTTTGAAAAATAGCTGGGGCTGTTGAAGCCCACCATCCGTCCGATTTCCGCAATGGGTACGTCGGTGGTTTGCAGAAGATACAGCGCCTGCTGCACCCGCACCTGCAGCACATAGCGGTGCAGAGAGGTGCCCACGTGTTCCGAAACCAGCTGGTTGATGTAATTGGGATGGTAATTGAACACCGCCGCCAACCGCCGGTTGTCCAGTTCTTCGGCGTAATGCTCGTTGATGTAATCCTGTATGGCCTGAAATGAACTGCCGGTGCGCTTGGTGAACTGCCGGTGGCCCGCCGCGCGGCAAAGCAGGGTCAGTACCACCCGCATCAGGCTGGAAAGCTGCGTGCGGTGAAAAATTCCCGGCAGACGCATTTCCTGCTGCATGGTGTGCAAATACGGCAGAATGGCCGGTGCCTCCGTTAAAAAAATGGGGGCGTTCAGCGCAGCGGCATCGGTGAATTCCAGATTTTCCAGCTGCCGTGCGGTATCAAAATTTTCCTGCGGGGCCATGGGCAAAAAGTGCGCTGCGGCCGCGTGGCCGCCGGTAAAATCAAAGTTCACCGCAATCACATGCAGGGTGGTGCCTTCCTTCGGCAAAAAACGATATGCCGTGCCGCTCATCCAATACAGCACCGTACCGGGAGCTACGGGGTGGCTGCTTCCGTTCACCTCCACCGCACCGCTGCCGTTTACAATGTAAAACAGCCGGTGGTCGTAGGTCTTTACCGGGCGGGTCGGTTCGGTGAAGGGAATGGCGATGTCCTGCGCAAAGCGTACAAAGGGAGCAATATCTTCAAACGAAATGAGGGTGGGCATTTGCACGCCTCCAATATCTTTATTTTGTTATATTATACCTTTCTGCAGCGGGTTGTGCAAGAGGCCGCGGGGTGCTATACTGAAACAAAAGCGAACCGAAGGAGAGGACGTTTGTGCAGTATATTACAGCGTATACCAATGGAATTGCCCGGAAGTACGCTTCTTTCCCCGGCGAAGCCCCGGGCGAAAGCCTGTTTGCGGTGCCGTATTTGGAAGTAACCGCCGAAAGCGGCAAACTGGTGCTGGAACTTGATTTTCTGCAGGCGGCTGCCGGAGAAGAGGGCTACTATACCGTGCCCTATACCAATGGCTGTTTTCTCACGCGCTTTTTGCCCCGGGAGAACGCCGAATTTACCAGCAAAACCAATGTGCTGCAGATGACCGGCGCCAAGCTGGGAGATACCGCCTGGCTTGTGTCGGTGGAAGGCATGAAATACGAGGCCTGCCCCCGGGTGAAGGTGGAAAACGGCCGGTACACTCTTTCTTTGGTGATCGATCTTGACTCCGTGACATTGTACGAAGACATTTGCCTGCGGGTGGTGGAACTGACCGGAGAAGAGGCAAACTACGCAGGCATTGCCCGCGCCTACCGCCGGCTTCAGGAAAAGAACCGGCAGCTGGTGCCGCTTGCAGAGCGTGCCGGAACAAGTTCTGTGCTTTCCTATGGAATGGACGGTATGCCGATCATTCGTGTGCGCATGGGCTGGAAGCCCGCGCCGCCTGTGGTGCAGGAACAGACCCCCGAAAATGAACCGCCCATGCACGTGGCCTGCACCTTTGACGATGTGGGCAAACTGATGGACGAACTGCACGCGCAGGGTGTAAAAAAAGCGGAATTCTGCCTGGTGGGCTGGAATATCCGCGGACACGATGGCCGCTGGCCCCAAATCTTCCCGGTGGAAGAAGCCTGCGGTGGGGAAGAAGGCCTGCGGCGGCTGATCGCCCATGGTGAAGAGCTGGGCTACCGTGTGTGCAGCCATACCAATCTTTCCGATGCCTACAGCATTGCCGATACCTGGGACAGAGAAGACATCATCCGCAAAAAGAACGGTGAGATTTCCATTAACAATATAGGTTGGTCCGGCGGGCGTATGTACCACCTGTGCCCCGAACCCGGCTACAACAAGCACCTGCTGCCCAACCTGCCAAAGCTGCAGGGATTAGGTTTTTGCGGGTTCCAGTACATCGATGTGCTCACCATTGTGCCGCCGCGCACCTGTTACCACCCGGAACACCCCCTGACGGCGGCGCAGTGTGCAGAGTATTGGAGCCGTATGCTGAAAGATACGCAGACGGCGATGGGCGGCTGTGCTTCGGAAGGTGCCATGGAATTTGCGGCGGAGAACCTGGATTTTGCCTTGTATGTGGCATTCAATTTGTTTTCCGGTCGGCCGGCGCTTTCCGATGAACCCATTCCGCTGTGGCAGCTGGTGTACCATGGCTATGTGCTCAGCAATCCTTCGGCAGAAACGGTGAACTACGCCATTAAGAACCCGGAAAACCGCCTGAAATTCTACGAATACGGCGGTGTGCCGGCGTTCTACGTATATTCAAAATTCAAAACGGACGGCCATAACTGGATGGGGCAGGAGAATCTGTTCTGTTCCACCGATGAAGAGCGCAAAACGACCGCCGAAAATATCCGCAGGGTGCTGGAAGAGTATGCTCCGTTTGCGGAGCATGCCGCTGCCCATATGGAAGACCACCGGCAGCTGCTGCCCGGTGTGTACGAGACTGTTTATTCCGATGGCGGTCATGTGATCGTCAATTACAACGAAAATGCGATCTGCGTGAAAGGACGCACCGTGCCCGGACTGGATATGGTGCATTTTACGGAGGAATGATGCTATGAAATTTATGATCGGCTACCAGCTGCAGGAAAGCGGTGCCCTGCTGCAGGAAATTCTGCGGCGAAAAGAACAGGTGCACGAGGTGTACTTTGCCTGGGGCAGCATGGCCAGCGGCCGGGGCGGCACGGCATATCATTCTTCGCTGCTGCCGCACGAGGCAATGCAGAAGCAGCTGCAGGAACTGGAACTGCTGGCCGAAAACGGCGTGGCCACCAACCTTCTTCTCAATGCCAATTGCTACGGAAAAGACAGCCTTTCCCGCCGTTTTCTGCAGGAAACCGGGGATCTGATCGACGACCTCTGCCTGCGGGCGAGGGTGCGTTCCGTAACCACCACCTCGCCGGTGCTGGCCCGTTTTGTAAAAACGAACTTCCCCGAACTGGAAGTGCGGGCTTCGGTGAATATGGAGATCGGCACCGTGGAGGGCATGGAGTACCTGGCAGAGGACTTCGACGGTTTTTATTACAAACGAGAACTGAACCGCGATTTTGCCGCGCTGGAACAGCTGAAAGCCTGGGCCGATGCCAACGGCAAAAAGCTGTATATGCTGGCAAACAGCGGCTGCCTGAATTATTGTTCTGCCCGGCAGTTCCACGATAACCTGGTGGCCCACGAGCAGGAAATTGCCCGCATGGACAACGGCGCGGTGTTTGAAAG
>JAFYOA010000091.1 GCA_017547865.1 Clostridia bacterium | reverse complement strand
CGGAATATTTTTACCAGGTGAATAACCGGCTGATCTACGAGGCCATGCTGGATATGTTCACCACAGGCCAGAACATCGATTACATCACCGTGCTGGAACGCCTGCGGGAGAACCCCCGCTTTGACGAAGCCTCCGGCAAGGTGTATCTGATGCAGCTGGTGGAACTGGTGCCTTCCGTTTCCAATGTGGAAGCTTACGCCAAAATCGTGCGGGACAAGTACGACGTGCGTACCCTGATCATTGCTTCCAAAGAGATCATGGAAGATGCCAGCGATCTTTCCAACGACGCCGCTACTCTGCTGGATGCCGCCGAACAGCGGATCTTCGATATTCGCCGCGGCAAAAGCATGCAGGGTCTGCAGCGCCTCAATGAAGTTATCATTCAAACCTTTGACCGGCTGGATCAGCTGAATTCGCCGGATAAAGAAATGTACAAGGGTATTCCCACCGGCATTGGGGAACTGGACGATACCATCACGGGTCTGAACCGAAGCGACCTGATCATTCTGGGTGCCCGTCCTGGTATGGGCAAAACCAGTTTTGCTTTGAACATTGCCCGCAACGTGGCGGTGCAGTCCGGCCGTCGGGTGGCTGTGTTCTCTCTGGAAATGGGCAAGGAGCAGCTGGCATCCCGTCTCCTTTCCAGTGAAGCGCTGATCAGCGGTACAAAGCTGCGTACCGGTGAACTTTCGGACAGCGAGTGGCCTCGGCTGGTGGAAGCGGCGGATATTCTTTCCAAAGCGGAAATCTACCTGGACGACAGCCCGGGCATTACCGTGCCGGGTATTAAGGCCAAGGTTCGCCGTTTGAAGGATGTGGATCTCATCGTCATCGACTACCTGCAGCTGATGACCAGTGCCCGCCCGATCGATAACCGCGTGCAGGAAGTTTCGGAAATCACCCGAAGCCTGAAGATCATGGCCAAGGAGCTGAACGTTCCGGTGATTACCCTGGCACAGCTGGCGCGTGGCAGTGAAAAGAGAAACGACCACCGCCCGGTGCTTTCCGACCTGCGAGATTCCGGTTCTATCGAACAGGACGCCGATATCGTGCTGTTCCTGTACCGAGACGAATACTATGCACAGGAGCACGGCCCCGATGACGAAGGGGATAAGAATAGTGCCGAGTGTATTGTGGCGAAAAACCGCCACGGCGAAATTAAAAACGTGCCGCTGCACTGGCAGGGTGAATTCATGCGGTTCACCTCGCAGGATTTGGTACGGCGCGAAATGTAAACAAAACAAACGGTTTTTCGGCAGCACTGTGCCGCCGGAAAGCCGTTTTCCCGCGATAATGGGGATGAAAGGGCAAGGGCAATGAGCGAACTGTTTACCACAGTTGAACAAGCCTTGCACCGGTTTGCTATGCTGCCGGCGCAGGGCCGCATTGTGCTGGGCCTTTCCGGCGGGGCAGATTCCATGACCCTGGCCGACTTTTTTGTTTCCCGCAGAGATTTGCGTTCCCGTCTGCTGTGTGCCCATGTCAACCATGGCATTCGCGGAGACGAGGCCGCCCGGGACGAAGCCTTTGTGGTGAACTGGTGCCGGGAACAGGGGGTGCCCTGTGAGGTGCTGCACGCCGATGTGCCCGGCGAAGCCGCCCGAACCGGCGAAAGCGAAGAAGCCTGCGGCCGGCGGCTGCGGTATGCTTTTTTTGCCGGCCTGGCCGGGGGAGAAGATGACCGCATTGCGGTGGCCCACAATGCCGATGACCAGACGGAAACGATTTTGTTCCACCTGACCCGTGGGGCCGGGCTGAACGGCCTGTGCGGCATGGCACCGGTGCGGGGAAAGATCATTCGCCCGCTGCTGTTTGTGCCCCGCGCGGAAATTGAAGCCCACTGCCGGGAGAAAAAGCTTGGGTATGTGGAGGATTCCACCAACGCGGAGGATGCCTATACCCGCAACCGGCTGCGCCACAGCGTGGTGCCGGTTTTGAAAGACCTGAACCCAAATTTGAACGAAACTCTGGCGCGTATGGCGGCGGGGCTGGCGGCAGACGAAGCCTATCTGCAGGCGCAGGCGGCAGAAGCACTGCAGGCAGCAGCGGGGGAATTCCCGGGTACGCTGCGGCAGGAAAAACTGCGGGAACTGCCCGAACCTGTTTTGGTGCGGGTGCTGCGCCGGTGGATGGAAGACCGCGGCCTTGGCGTGCAGGAAAAACACCTGCGCACAGCCATCGACTGCGTGCGGCAGGGCGGTTCTTTTTCTCCATGGAAAGACTGGCTGCTGTACTGTGGGCAAGGTGCCCTGCTGCTGACCCGGCCGGAAGAGGCCGATGCGGCGTTTTTTCCGGTGAAGGCTGGAGAAAACCCGCTGCCGGATGGAAACAGCCTGGTAATTTCACCGGTGTTTTCAGAAAATGAACACAAAATTCATAATTTGTTATTCAAAAACACCCTTGACTATGATACAATGAATACCGGCCCAATCCTGCGGCATCGCAGGCCCGGCGATGCGTTTCGCGCACCGGGGCGGCCGGAGAAATCGCTGAAAAAGCTGTTCAACGAGGCGCACGTTCCCGCGCCTTTGCGGGATAAGCTGTGGCTGCTGGAAAGCGGCGGCGAGATTCTTTGGCTGGAAGGCTTTGGCGCGGCGGCCGGCCACACCGCAAAAGAAAGCGGGCGTGGTTTTTCGGTGCAGCTGGTGCGGCATAAATAAAATCTGTTCGGGTTTTTCCCGCAACAATAAGAAGGAGTGAAGCGCGTGGAAAATAACAACAATCGGCATTCTTTGCGGAATATCCTCATTGTGGTGATTCCGCTGGTTCTGTTTTTTGGATTTTTCATGATGATGCAGCCGAAGAACGGCGCAGCCACCACCACTAAGTTTTCCGAAGTGATCAATTACTTCGAAGAAGGCCAGGTAAAAGGTTATACCCTGGATATGGGCACCGGCGACCTGGTGATGACCCTGCAAAACGATACCAAGCTGGCGCATCGTCTGGGCAGCGTGAACCTTTTCTACAACATGCTGACGGATGATATCGATGCTTACAACGCAGCCAACGAGATCAAGATGGTGCAGGATGTAAAGCCTGCTCAGCAGACCAGCTGGCTGATGAGCCTGATGCCCACCATCATTATGGTGCTGCTGCTGGGCGTGCTTTGGTGGTTCATGTGGCGGCGGCTGAGCGCCGGCATGGGCGATGCCAACAAGCAGATGAACTTCGGCAAGGTGCGTGTAAAGCGCAATGATGACGAAAAGCGCAAGACCACCTTTAAAGATGTGGCCGGCGTAGACGAAGAAAAAGAAGAACTGCAGGAAATCGTGGAATTCCTCCGCAACCCCCGCAAATTCACGGAACTGGGCGCCCGCATTCCCAAGGGTGTGCTGCTGGTGGGCCCTCCCGGTACGGGTAAAACCCTTCTGGCCCGTGCTGTGGCTGGCGAGGCCGGTGTGCCTTTCTTCTCCATTTCCGGTTCTGATTTCGTGGAAATGTTCGTTGGTGTGGGTGCTTCCCGTGTGCGCGACCTGTTTGACCAGGCCAAAAAGAACAGCCCCTGCATTATTTTCATCGATGAAATCGATGCCGTGGGCCGTCACAGAGGTGCAGGCCTTGGCGGCGGTCACGATGAACGTGAGCAGACTTTGAACCAGCTGCTCGTCGAGATGGACGGCTTTGCCCCCAACGAAGGCATTATCGTCATCTCT
>JAFYOA010000090.1 GCA_017547865.1 Clostridia bacterium | reverse complement strand
TGCTGGATTTTAAAAAGAGCGAGGATTACGCTATACATAAGGTGCTGGAAGACAACGGGATTGCCCCCACAGAAGAAACCGTGGCGCTGTATTCCAAATTCAACCAGGCCTGCTGGAAAGCTTTGGAAAAAGGCGAGATCACCCGGGAAAAGCTGTATACCGAGCGCTTCCGCCTGCTGTTCGAAGCCCTGGGACTGGAACGCGACTGTGCCGCCATTGCCGCCGAATACCCGGTGCGGCTGGGGGAGAGTGCCGAGTTTATCCCCGGCGCCTGGGAACTGTGCGTGGCTCTGAAAAAGCAATACAAAGAATACATCGTCACCAACGGCAATGCCTATACCTCCGGCAATCGCATCCGTATTTCCGGTTTGGGAGAACTGATGGACGGTTACTTTATTTCCGAAGTGATGGGCGTGAACAAGCCTGCGGTGGAATATTTTGAGCGCTGCCTGGCAGAAATGGGCGATGTAAAGCGGGAAAACACCGTGATCGTAGGCGATTCCCTTTCCAGTGATATGAAAGGCGGCCGCAATGCGGGCATCAAGTGCGTGTGGTATAACCCTCACGGCAAAGCCGCCCCGGAAGAAGATCTTTTCGATGCGGAGATCCGCGACCTGAACGAGCTGCCCGCTTTGCTGAAAAAACTGTAATAAAACCAAAAGACCACACAGAGCCTTTCTGCGTGGTCTTTCTTTTTATAGAATCGTATATCCTTTTTGTTTTAAAACCAGGGTGGCTTTTTCAAGCACTTCCCGCTTTACAAGAATATAATCTGTGTTGTAGGTGGAAACAGCAAAAATGCTGATGCCGTTTTCGGCCAGTATTCCGGCAATGCCTGCCAGAATGCCAACAAGAGAAAAATCCAGCATGCCCACAATGCGCATGGCTTTCCAGCCATCTTCCCGGGCGGTGGTTTCTGCGGGGGCAAATTGGGTCTCGCATACCAGAGAAAGCTCATCGTCTGTCTTTCCAACAAAACAGAACTCCCGGCTCAGGTCAATACCGGCGGCTGTTTTGGGTTTGCATACTGTAAAATCCTGTACTAAAATCTGCAGTTCCATCCGTCTCACTCCTGTTGGTCATTATACCATTTGCCGCCGCGGCAGGGCAATGGTTCGGCGCAACATTTCTTTAAAGAAAAAAATCCGCAGCTATTGACATTCCCGCAAAAGAGTATATAATAACACTTGAACAATTGTTCAAGTGTTATTATGAAGAGGTGATTGTATGCCGTTTGAATACGTTCCGCAGTGTGAAACCGTGCATGTGCACGACGAGGTGGTTCACCGTGTGCACGAGATCCTTCCTCCGGAAGAAGCCCTGTACGACCTTGCCGAACTGTACAAAGTGTTTGGCGATTCCACCCGCATTAAAATTCTGTACGTGCTGTTTGAATCGGAAATGTGCGTGTGCGATATTGCCGAAACGCTGGATATGAGCATTTCCGCCATTTCGCATCAGCTGCGGGTGCTGAAGAACTCCCGGCTGGTTTCTTTCCGCAGAGAAGGTAAAACCATCATTTATTCCCTGGCAGACGATCATGTTCGTACCATTCTCGACCAGGGTATGGAACACATTGGTGAATAAACCCGGCCCGTGCGCCGGAAAAAACATATAATATTATTTTTGAGGAGACGATTACCATGAAAAAAACTTTCAAAATGCAGGATCTCGATTGTGCCCATTGCGCTGCAAAAATGGAAACCGCCATTCAGAAGCTGGATGGCGTGAAGAGCGCTTCCATCAACTTTATGGCGCTCAAGCTCACCATCGAGGCCGATGACGATAAGTTCGATGCAATCATGCAGCAGGCTGTGGCTGTATGCAAAAAGGTAGAGCCCGACTGTACCATTATCCTGAAATAAGGGGAATCGGTATGAGCCGTAAACAGAAAAAAATGCTGGCACGCATCCTGTTGTCTGCCGGGCTGTTTGTTGCCATTGCCGTATGCTGCCATTTTGTTCAGCTGCCCTGGTGGCTGGCATTGCCGCTGTATCTGGTGCCGTATTTTATCATTGGGTACGATGTTCTCTGGGATGCCGCGCGCAATATTATCCAGGGCCAGGTGTTCGACGAAAACTTTTTGATGTGCATTGCCACCGTCGGCGCCTTTGCTTTGCTCGATTTCGATGAAGCTGTGTTTGTCATGCTGTTTTATCAGGTGGGCGAACTGTTCCAAAGCTACGCCGTGGGCAAAAGCCGCCGTTCCATTGCTGCGCTGATGGATATCCGTCCGGATGTGGCGTACGTGGAACGCGACGGTGAAGTGGAAGAGGTCGATCCCGATGATGTTGCCGTGGACGATGTGATCGTGGTGCGTCCCGGCGAAAAGATCCCGCTGGATGGCGTGGTGCTGGAAGGCAATTCCAGTGTAAACACCACCGCTCTCACCGGTGAATCCGTTCCCCGCACTGTGCGCGCAGGCGAAGAAGTGATCAGCGGCTGCGTGAACCTGGAAGGCCTGCTGCGCGTGCGTGTTACCAAGCCGTTCGGTGAATCCACCGTGTCGAAAATTTTGGAACTGGTGGAAAATTCCAGCGCCAATAAAGCCCGTACCGAGCAGTTCATCACCCGCTTTGCCCGTTGGTACACGCCGACGGTTGTCATTGCCGCGGTGCTGCTGGCGTTGGTTCCGCCGCTGTTTTTGGGCGGCTGGGGCGAGTGGTTCCGCCGTGCTTTGATGTTCCTTGTCATATCCTGCCCCTGTGCACTGGTTATTTCCGTACCCATGTCCTTCTTTGGGGGTATTGGCGGTGCTTCCCGCTGCGGTATTTTGGTAAAAGGCTCCAACTACCTGGAACAGCTGGCGAAGTGCTCTACCGTTGTATTTGATAAAACCGGTACCCTTACCCGGGGTACCTTCCGGGTCACAGAGGTTCGCGCTGCTATGGGGGAACGGAATGATCTGCTGTATCTTGCCGCCTGCGCAGAGCAGTATTCCAACCATCCCATTGCCGAATCCATCAAAGCGGCCAATCTTCGGCCCGTTCCCACCGAACTGTTGGGCGAAGTGACCGAGATCGCCGGCCAGGGCGTTTGCGCCGATGTAAACGGCACCAAAGTATTCGCCGGTAACCTGCGGCTGATGAAGACCGCCGGTGTGGAATGTCACGAGGTGGAATCTGCCGGTACGGTGGTTTATCTTGCTGCCAACGATAAGTTCCTGGGCAGTATTGTGATCGCCGATGAAATGAAGGAAGACAGTAAGCAGGCCATCGCCAGTCTGAAAGCCATTGGTGTGGAGAAGACGGTGATGCTCACCGGTGACCGCCACAGCGTGGGCGTTGTGGTTGGCCGTGCGCTGGATATCGACGAAGTGCACACGGAGCTCTTCCCGGAGGATAAGGTGCGCATTGTGGAAGAATTGCTGACCAAACAGCCCAGGGGCACTACCCTTGCCTTTGTGGGCGACGGAATCAACGATGCGCCGGTGCTTTCCCGCGCGGATGTCGGTATTGCCATGGGTGCTTTGGGCAGTGATGCCGCCATTGAAGCCGCTGACGTTGTACTGATGGATGACCAGCCCTCTAAAATTGCCCTGGCAATGCGCATTGCCCGCAAAACCGTGGGCATCGTGCGGCAGAACATCGTGTTCGCTTTGGGCATCAAGCTGTTTTTCCTGCTGCTCAGTGCGCTGGGCCTGGCCAATATGTGGGTCGCTGTGTTTGCGGATGTAGGTGTGGCTGTCATCGCCATTCTCAATGCCATGCGCGCCCTGTATATCTCCAAAAAATAATAAAGCAAAAAGGCTCTGCGGTTTTGCCGCAGGGCCTTTATATGTTTTTCTTGCCGAACACAAGATAAAACAGCAGATACAGGCACAACAGGAAAAGAGAGATGTTCGGTGTTTTTTGAAACAACATCCAAAAGCCCGCTGTGACCATTTGGAAAAGAAAGCACAGCGAAACCACTGTGCAGATCCTCCGAACGCTTTTCTGCTGCAGCCGAAGAGATAAGAGATGCTGTAAAACCTGCCCGCCGTCCAGCGGATCAATTGGCAGCAGGTGAAACAATCCCAGCAGCAGGTTCAACTTTGCTGCTATTTTCCACGGCGTGAAAAAAAGCAGCGCTGCCGCCAGCAGATTTGCCGCCGGACCGGCCAAAGAGACAAGCGCATCTTCCTGGTGAGAAGTACGGGGGTCTGCGGCCAGTTCCAACCCAAAAACAGTCATTTTCAGTGTCTGAGGTGGAACACGCAGTAAAAGAAGTGCAAGCAGGTGGCCGGTTTCGTGCCAAAGAATGCAGCCAAGCGTGCCGGCGGTGATGGCAGCGTCTCCAAAAACAAACGCGGCGCACACCACCGCCGCAAAGCCGAAGGTAAGGGTGCACCGTGTTTTTCCGCAGGTGAAAACCAGCATGCTATACGCCCGGCTGTCCGGGATTTTCCAC
>JAFYOA010000089.1 GCA_017547865.1 Clostridia bacterium | reverse complement strand
GAATCCTTGCCAACGTAGATACAAGAGATCCACGGATCCGGCTCATCATCTGTTTTGTAAAGCCAGCGGCCTTCCTCATCAAACGCAATCGGCCAGCCGCGATTCCAAATACTGATATCCATTTCTTCAATCCTGGAAGGCTTCGCCACAACCCACCGGGCATCCGGGTATTTTTCGGCCATGGCTTCCAGATCGATCTTATCGCCGTAGGTATAGGTCTTGCCGTCCAGTTCCAGGGTGGGCAGTTTATTGCCGTCCAGCAGGTCGCCCACAGCGCTCAGCACATCCCCCAGGCCAACACCGTCTTTTGAAGACTCTTCTTCAGAACTTTCGGCAGTGGAAACGGTGGAAGTCTCTCCGGTGGAACCGGCAGGTGCTTTGCCAGAGCAGCCCACAGCCAGCAGCATAGCCAGCAGCATAGCCAGCACCAGCAAAACCGCAAGGAATTTTCTCATGAATAAAACCTCTCTTCCATAGGCTGCAGCGCAGCCTGCTTTTTGTCATTGTAGCACTTTTTATCTTAACAATCAAGTATATATTTTCCATGAAATTGTTGACATTTTTTTGCAATGTGCTATTCTTAAATTAGAATAACAAAGGCGGTGAATGTATTTATGAAACGCAAATATATGCTTGTCATTTTGTGTTTGCTGTTCGTTCTGCTGGTGGGCTGCACACAAAAAGAGAGCACCCCCGGCGTGAAGCTTTATGCGTGCCCCATTGAAAATCTGCAATTCGGCATGAACGAAGCAGACACCTATGCCGCGCTGAGCCTGGATGTACCGGCGGAGAACACGGTTCCGTCTTTGGACATTGGAGAAATCCTCGGTGTTCCCACGCACCGGTGCACGCTGCACTTTACCGCCGCCAAAGATCTGGATCTGTTTCCGCTGGACAGCGTCCTCACGTCTGTTTCGTTCACCGTGACCGATGAGAACCTGAATGCCATGCTGGCTGCGCTGAAAGAAACCTACGGCAGCCCGGCCACGGAAACCGACGGCCTGTACGCATGGGCCGCCCCCGCGGAAATCACTTCTGCCGATGCAAAGCTGACGGCTGCCATGCTGATGATGTACAACCCGCAGTTTATGCTGCCGAATCCCCGCACCGCCGCTGCGGCAGACCTGCTTGCCTCGATCAAAAATCTCTCGATCCCGGACGCCGCACTTCCTTTCATCCGTGTGGAGCCTGCCGGAATCGATGACCTTTGGCTGGTAACGGTAAACGCCGGCGCCTACGCCCTGCATGATCCGGCAAAAGAAGCAATTTCATAACAAACAAAAAGAGGAAGCACGCGGCTTCCTCTTTCTTTATGTTTTGCTATTACTTCTTGCCGAACAGGCCGCCGAGGCCGCCCAGGGCGCCGCCGATCTTATCCAGGTTCAGCTTGGCCTTTACGGCTTCCACCACACCGTTGATCTGGTCGTTGGGCAGGTCGATACCGATGAGATCTTCCACCACGGCGGTGGGATCCTTTTCGAACTTCTTGCCCAGGTCCTTGTCCTTCTGCAGTTTTTCAACGATTTCTTCCACTTTAGCCTTAATATCCATGGTATTTTTCCTCGCTAAGCAATTTTTTGCGTTAAAATCAGGCTTCGGTCACCACTTCGGCTTCGGCGGCGTTCTTCTTCACGCTGGCGATGCCGTTTTCGCAGCCGGCCTTGGAGGTATAGCCTTCGGAAACAGCGATGATCTCGCCGTTGCGGGCCTTCAGGCGGAAACGATATTCGCCGGCCTTATCGGTGTACATTTCAAACTTGGGGTGGGTCACGGTCTCGAAGTTTTCCACGGTCTGGTCTTCCACGTTGGCAACGGGAGCAGCCTTCTGCACAGCGGCAACGCCGTTCTTGCAGGCGGCTTCGGTGGTGTACACTTCAGAGGTGGCAATGACTTCGCCGTTGGAAGCCTTGAGATCGAACTTAATGCCGGAATTTACGGTACGAATAACAAACTTGGCCATAATCAATAATCCTTCCCTTGCGCCAAAACGGCGTTTTTCTTGCTATAAGTGTAGCACGCTCACCATGGTTTGTCAATTCTTACCACATAAAAAGGAGCGGCAGAAACCGCTCCTTCTTTCCTTATCGCATCATCGTCAGGGCCATTGTATCGCCAAAAAAGATCCGGGTAACTTCGCCGTCTTCCACATAGGCCTGCACCATCAGGGCTTCCAGGCGCATGGAGTTCGCCGCCAGCTCGTTTCCTTCCAGTCGGTACGCCATCATCTGGTCCTGGTATTCGGCATAGGAGAACGTCTTGCCTTTCCAAAGATAATAGATATACTGGTTCTCATGCACGGTGCCGCCAATCATATCGGTGGGGTGCTCCGCCTGGGGGAAAGCCGCGCAGAAGCTGCGCTCGGAATCGCCCACGCTCACGCCGTTAATTTTTGCGGAACTCTCGCCGGTCAAAGCAATATACGCCAATGTAAGCTTTCCGGTTTCTCTGTCCTCCCGCAAAAAGAGCCGCACATCATCATCCAGCAGGTAGTCGCCTCTGCCCGACCCTTCCATTCCGGGGAACTTCCGCTCCAGCTTATCCAGGTCGATCTCCATACCGTAAGAGAATGTCATGCCCTTATACGTCATGGTGGGGGTTTTTCCGC
The DNA here is from genome assembly GCA_017547865.1 of Clostridia bacterium. The sequence goes on along the minus strand of JAFYOA010000089.1, from coordinate 4,209 downwards.
CGCCCAGCAGCAGGAAAAGAACGATCGCCACGGCAATGAGCAGCACCAGCACGCCGCTGGCGACAGAAAGGCCGATGATGAGGCCTTTGTTGGTTTTTTTCTTTTTCGGTGCAGCCGGCACCGGGCCAGGTTCATAGAGCACCGGCGGGGGTACGGGAGGCCGTGCCGGGGAATTTGGAACAGCCGTATCCGTTCCGCAGTGGGGACAGAAACGTCCGCCATCGGGCAATTTTGTACCACAGTTGGGGCAAAACATACAGTTCACACTTCTTTCTTTATTTATGCAGGTTCTTTTTCCGCAAAATAGTTCACGCTCCACACGCCCAGCAAAATCAGCGCAAAAGCCAGCGCGCTTACCCAGGTGAAAGGATCGCGCATAATGATTACGCCGGAGAGGATAGACACGATGGTGGCAAAACTGTTGAACACCGAAGCCCGGGTAACCGGCAGATGCCCCAAAGCATAATTGCCCAGCATATAAGCGCCCACCGAAGCCGCACCGCCCAAATACAGGCAGGAAACAATGAATTTTCCGCTTCCAAGGGCAGTGGTGATCATGGGAACGGTCTGGCTGCCGTGGGTAACAAACGCCAGCACCGCAAAAAAAGCCACGCCCACGGTGAACATTACATAGGTGATTTCAAAGGCAGAAAATTCTTTGGAAAGCTTACGCACCAGCACGTTGTAAAGCGCACCCATCAAATAAGCCAGCAGCAAGCACAGGCAGCCAATGGGGGTATTCACACCGCCGGTAGAGCCAAGCGAAACCATCATAACACCGGTAATGGAAAGCCCAATGCCCACCCACTGCTTCAGGTTCGGCTTTTCGCGCAGCATCACCACGCCCAGCAGGGCGGTAAAAATAGGACTGATGGAAGAAATAAGCCCCGTAAACGAGGTGGTGGTGTATTTCAGCCCGTAATTTTCAAACACAAAATAAAGCACCGGCTGAATAATGCCCAGCAGGATCAAACCCAGCAGATTTTTATTTTTCAGGTTCAGCTTCATCACCCGGAACAGCACCAGCAGATTCAGCAAGATAAAAGTAACGGAAAAACGCACACACAGCAAAATCATGGGCTCGGCTACTTCCATGGCTGTTTTAGAGAATAGATAGCTTAAGCCAAAAATAGAGAAAGCCACACACGCTGCCAACATTGCCTTTTTTTCGGTTGTCACAACATCACTTCCACAAAATTCATTGAATATGAGTATAGCACGACCCACCGCGAAAGGCAAGAAAGAAATACAATTGACAACCAAACCTCCCGGCATTACAATGGATGAAAAAGGAGGGATTGGGATGAAAATCACCACCTACAATTTGCGCTGTGTATACGATAAAGACGGTGCCAACAGCTTTATTCACCGTGTTGGTATGATCTACGATAAAATCAAAGCCGAACAGCCGGATGTCATTGCTTTTCAGGAAGTGGTACCTCAGGAACTGGAGGTACTGGAAAAACTGCTGACAGAGTACAGTTGGGTTGGCCAGGCCCGCGACACCGATTACGACGGCGAAGGGCTTTTTACCGCGGTGCGCAAAGAGACCTGCCAGCTGCTTGGGTTCGAGACCATCTGGCTCAGCCCCACCCCCTATCTGCCGGGTTCCCGCTACGCACACCAAAGCGACTGCCCCCGCATTTGCGTGCAGGCACTGGTGCGCCACAAGCAAAGCAAAACCGTTCTGCGGGTGTTTAATCTGCATCTGGATCATATCTCTGCCGAAGCACGGGTGGCCGGCATACAGGCCGCTTTGGATTTTACAGAAAGCTACCACAGCCGCGATGGGCACCCCGTGGTCATTCTGGGCGATTTCAATGCATTGCCCGAAGAAGAATCCATCACCATCTGCAACAACCACCCCGGCATTCAGGATGTCACCGCCAACATTGCGGGCACGTTCCATAATTTTGGCCGCCGCACGCCGCCTCCCAAAATCGATTACATCTATATGTCCGATGTTCTGGCAGAGAAAGTACAGCAGGTGCAGACATGGGAAGATGAAAAGAACGGCATCTATCTTTCCGACCATTACCCGGTGTGTGCAGAGCTTGCTCTGTAAGCGCTGCGCAAAACATTGCTTTTCCACCAAAATATGTTATACTTAAACCAATAATTTGAAAGAAGGGATCCTATGTTTTCCGGATTTTTGAACGAAAAGCGTTCTGCCGCGAAGGAACTGGTGGCCGCGCTGCAGCAGCACTACAAGTATGTCAGTGTGCTGGGTGTGGATATCAACGCCAGAACCATCCGCGAGGACCGCAATACATCCAATATCAGCGCCGGCCGCGATACCGAATGTGGTTTTGTGGTAAAAATGAGCAACGGCAATGTCTTTTTCGAGTACTCGCTGGACGATATCGGCGGTGATATTCCCGCCCTGGCAGAGAAGATTTCTGCGGCCTTCACCCTGAATGAGAAGCTGCTGGGCAATACCATCGGTGAAGTAAACCTGAGCGACGAGCCCCTGGTGCAGTCTTTTGCCCGCCCCACCGACCTGCAGGACTATACCGAAGAACAGCTGCTGGATTACTGCAAAAATTTGAAAGACGAACTGCTGAACAAAAGCAAGCATATTCTCAACGCCATTGTGATGCTGGGTTCCGTGGAAGTTTCCAAGCTGTTTGTCTCTGCCAACCGCGAGTTGGACCAGAACTACGCCTGGATCAACGGCCACATGCTGGCGGTTTACAAAGAAAACGACAAGGTGGTGCAGGTGCGCGAAGGTGCCTACGACCACACCATGGGCAAGGTGCTGGAAGATCTGCCCGGCCGTGCAGAAAGCCTGCTGAAAAAGGCCCACAACCTCACCCTGGCCAAGCCCATTACCCCCGGCGTCTACGATGTGATCACCGATCCTTCCATCACCGGTCTGATCGCCCACGAAGCCTTTGGCCATGGCGTGGAACTGGACCAGTTTGTGAAAGACCGCGCCCTTGCCAAGGAATTTGTAGGCAAGTACGTGGCTTCTCCCATTGTGAACATGCGCGATGGTGCTGCCGCTGCCCTGAGTGCCGCCAGCTACTTCTTCGATGACGACGGCGTGCTGGCCGGCGATACCCAGATCATCAAAGACGGCATTCTGGTCACCGGCATTTCGGACCTGGCCTCTGCCACCCAGCTGGGGCTGCCCCCCACCGGCAACGGCCGCCGGGAATCCTCCCGCCGCAAGGCCTATTCCCGCATGACCAACACCTTCTTCGAAAAAGGCACCGATAAGTTGGAAGATATGATCGCCTCCATCGACCACGGCTATATGCTGTTCGAAACCAACAACGGCATGGAAGACCCCAAGAACTGGGCCATTCAGTGCGTGGCGGAATACGGCATTGAGATCGTGAACGGCAAGCTGACGGACAATTACGTTTCTCCCGTGGTGATGAGCGGCTATGTGCCGGATCTTCTCAAATCCATCTCCATGGTCTCCGATGATTTCAAAGTCATCGGTTCCGGCAGCTGCGGCAAGGGTTACAAAGAATGGGTCCGTGTAAGCGACGGCGGCCCCGCACTGAAAGCGAAGGTGAAGCTGGGATGAACATCATTACAGAACTGCTGCAGAAAAATCCGCAGGTCAGCGATTACAAGATCAACGTACACAAAAAGGAAAGCTGCGAGCTTTTCTTTGTAAAAGGCAAGCTGGAAACCGTGCGCCGCACCGATACCTGCGACAAAGAAGTGACGGTGTATGTGGATCACGGCGAATACAAGGGTGATTCCCAGTTCTTCGTGTACCCCTCCACCACCCCGGAGCAGATTGAAAAGAACATTTGTGACGCAGTAGCCAAGGCGCTGCTCATCAATAATAAGAGCTACACCCTGCCCGCCGGAGAAACCGGTTCATACGAAGTGGAAAGCAACTTTAAGGATTACGAACCCACCGACCTGGCTGCACTGATCGCCGAGGCAGTGTTTGCCGCCGATACCCTGGAAAACGCCGCCCTGAACGCGGTGGAGATCTTCATCAACAAGCACACCGAGACCGTGCAGAACAGCCGCGGCCTGTGCAAAACCCAGACCCGCTACGATGCCATGGTGGAAGCCATTCCCACCTTTAACGGTGAAGAACAGAGCGTGGAGCTGTACGAGCAGTACAACTTCGGCAGCCTGAACAAAGCAGAACTGACCGAAGAGATTGCCGGCAAAATGGCAGAAGTGGCTGCCCGTTATAAGGCCGTAAAACCCGAAACCATGCCCGCCTGCCCCGTG
>JAFYOA010000088.1 GCA_017547865.1 Clostridia bacterium | reverse complement strand
CAGGGCAATATCGATCAGTCCCTGCACCGCTGCCGGCGGCTCACCGAAGCGGTCGATCAGCTCATCTGTGACATCGGAGGCATCGTCGTAGTCTTTGATGTCGGCGATCATGCGGTACACTTCCAGTCGCAGCTGGGTGCTGTCAATGTAGCTTTCCGGAATGTGCGCCTGCACCTGCATATCCACACTGCATTCCGTATCGGCGGGCATGGGGTTCTCGCCTTTTTCCAGCAAAACGGCCTCGTTGAGAAGCTTAAGGTACATATCGTAGCCCACCACTTCCATGTGGCCGTGCTGTTCGCCGCCCAGAATATTGCCCGCGCCGCGAATCTCCAGGTCGCGCATGGCAATTTTAAAGCCGGAGCCGAACTCCGTGAAATCGCGGATGGCGGTGAGACGCTTCTGCGCCACTTCCGTCAGTGCCTTGCCGGGCACAAACGTAAAGTAGGCATAGGCGCGGCGGGTGCTGCGGCCCACACGGCCGCGCAGCTGATGCAGCTGGGAAAGGCCCATGCGGTCGGCGTTGTCAATGATGAGCGTATTGGCGTTGGGAACGTCCACGCCGGTTTCGATGATGGTGGTGCACACCAAAATATCGATCTCGTGTTCCAACAGTTTGCGCCAGATATCGGAGAGCTCCTGCTCGCTCATTTTGCCGTGGCCAAAACCCACCCGGGCTTCCGGGATCTTCGCCTGAATATGGGCGGCCACCCGCTCGATGGAACCAACGTCGTTGTGCAGGTAGTAGGCCTGCCCGCCCCGGCGCAGTTCGCGCCGCAGGGCATCCATAATAATGCCGTCGTCGTATTCCAGCACGTAGGTCTGCACAGGGCGGCGGTCGTGGGGGGCTTCTTCAATGACAGACATATCCCGGATGCCGGAAAGTGCCATGTTCAGGGTACGGGGAATAGGCGTGGCCGAAAGGGTGAGAACGTCCACATTCTGTTTCAGTTCTTTCAGCTTTTCTTTTTGCGCCACACCAAAGCGCTGCTCTTCGTCGATGATGACAAGGCCGAGGTCTTTGAAGCGGATATCGTTGGAAACAACACGGTGGGTACCCACCACAATGTCCACGCTGCCGCGCTTCAGTTTGCGCACAGTTTCTTCCTGCTGCTTGGGGGTGCGGAACCGGGAGAGCAGTTCAATGTTCAGGGGGAAGCCCTCCATGCGGCGGCACAGAGTCTGGAAGTGCTGCCAGGCCAGAATGGTGGTGGGCACCAGAATGGCACACTGCTTGCCGTCCATTACGCATTTAAAGGCGGCGCGCAGGGCAACTTCCGTTTTGCCAAAGCCTACGTCGCCGCAAAGGAGACGATCCATGGGGGTCTCCCGCTCCATGTCGTTTTTGATCTCTGCAATGCAGCGCAGCTGGTCTTCGGTTTCTTCGTATTCAAATTTATTTTCAAAGTCATGCTGCCACTCGGTGTCTTCCGAGAAAGCGTGGCCCTTCTGCTGCATGCGCTGGGCATACAGGCGGATCAGCTCTTTGGCGATATCCTTTACCGCGGCGCGTACACGGGTTTTGGCTTTTACCCATTCCGTGCCGCCCAGGCGGTTCACCTTTACGGCGGAGTCTTCCTTGGGGCCGATGTACTTGCTCACCAGGTCCAGCTGGGTCACGGGAACATACAGCACGTCGTTTTTGGCGTAGCGCACCTTAATGTAATCCTTGGTGATGCCCTGCATATCGATCTTGTGGATGCCATCGAAAATACCGATGCCGTGGGTAACGTGCACCACATAATCGCCTACCGCAAGCTCTGCCAGGCTGTAAATTTCCTGGCTGTTTTTGTTTTTCTTCTGCTTGTGTTTGTGGGTGGAAGTGGT
>JAFYOA010000004.1 GCA_017547865.1 Clostridia bacterium | reverse complement strand
TCCTGAACAATGTGGAACCTCTGGCCGATGCTCTGACCGTTGGTTTCTACACCTTCACCAAGGCTACTCTGGATGTTATGCTGGGCGCTGCTCAGCCCGTGGGCAAAATGCCCCTCACCCTGCCCGCCGGTGACGAAGCCATTGCTGTGGACGAAAACGGCATCTGCGCTTCTCCCAACGATGTGCCCGGCTACGATAAGGCCCTGTACATGAACGGCAAGGAGTATGCTTACACCGATACCGAAGGCAACAAGTACATCTACGGCTACGGTCTATCTTACTAATGGTAAGATGGCCTGCTTGGGTGCGCCCAAAACGGTCTTTCGGCAATAAGTGAATGTTTTCCCGGAGAATACGGCAGTGAGCGGGTGGCAGCACCCGCTGTGGGGTCGTGTTCTCCGGGATTTTTGTTTGTGGAGCGTTATTGACAAACGCAGGAAATTGCTGTATATTGTTCTGTAATTTATCCAATGGGCCCGCGCGGGGCCGTGCCCGTGCGTTCTCATATATCTTCGGCTGTGCCGTGGCAGCCGGGGCCATTCTGTGAAAAGGAAAAGGTATTTCACAATGCAACAAACAAAAAAGAAAGGCAGCCTGCCGCTGGTAATGCGGTTTATGCATGGCAGCAAACGGTGGTTTGCGCTGGGCTTGGGCGTGTCTGTTTTGGTGACGCTGGTGGACATGGTTCTGCCGCAGATTTACAGCGCCACCGTGGACTCTGTGATTGGCAGTGAGCCGTTTAACCTCCCTGCCTGGGCGGTGTCCATCATCGAATCCGTTGGCGGTGCCGCATACCTGCGGGAAAATATCTGGGTTATTGCTTTGGCAGTGACAGTGCTGGCTCTGATTTCGGCAGTGTGCAAGTTTTTGAACACTTACTTCAATACCCGTGCTTCCGAAACACTGGTGCGTACCATTCGCGATACGCTGTTTTCTCACATTCAGCGCCTGCCCTTCGCCTGGCATATGAAGCACCAGACCGGTGATATCATCCAGCGCTGCACCTCCGACGTGGACGTGGTGCGAAACTTCCTTTCGGAGCAGCTGCTTTCCGTGTTCCGCATCGTCATTCTGCTGTCCATGTCTCTGTACTTTATGTATTCCATGCATGTGCAGCTGGCACTCATTGCTTCGCTTACGTTCCCGGTCATCGTGTTCTACTCCATGTATTTCAACAGCCGCATTTCCAAGCATTTCCGCGAATGCGACGAAAACGAGGGCATTCTTTCCACCATTGCCCAGGAGAACCTGACCGGTGTGCGCGTTGTGCGTGCCTTTGGCCAGGAAGCCTACGAGCGTGAGCGTTTTGAAAAGCAGAACGTGAAGTACACCGGCCTGTGGGGACGCATGGCCGTGTATATGACCGCTTTCTGGGGCGTGGGTGATCTGATCACCGGCCTTCAGGTGCTGGTGGTCATCTCCTTTGGTACTGTGTTCTGCGTAAGCGGCAGTATGTCTCCCGGTCAGTTCATCGCGTTCATTGCGTACAATTCCATGCTGGTGTGGCCCGTGCGTCAGTTGGGCCGCGTTATCTCCAACATGAGTAAGGCCGGCGTTTCCATCTCCCGTATCGGCGATATTATGTACAGCCCCACCGAGCAGGATGCCCCGGATGCTGTGGAACCCGATATGTCCCAGGAGATCCGCTTTGAGAACGTGAGCTTTGCTTACGATGAAAACACCCCGGAGATCCTGCACGATGTCAGCTTCTCCATTCAGCCCGGTACCACCTTTGCCGTTTTGGGCGGCACCGGTTCCGGTAAAACCACCATGATGCACCTGCTGTGCCGCCTGTATGACCTTGCTCCCGAACAGGGCAAAATCACTGTGGGCGGGGTAGACCTGCAGAAGATTCGTGCCGGGCACGTTCGCCGCAACATTGGCATCGTGCTGCAGGAACCCTTCCTCTTCTCCCGCACCATTGCAGAAAACATCGGCATCGGCGGGCTGGAAGACAATATGGAAGCCATTCGCCGCGCTGCCGCCACCGCCTGTGTGGACGATGCCATTATGGGTTTCCCGGAAGGTTACAATACCATTGTGGGTGAACGCGGTGTAACGCTTTCCGGCGGCCAAAAGCAGCGTACGGCCATTGCCCGTACCCTGGCCAAAGAAACACCCATCATGATCTTTGACGATTCCCTTTCTGCCGTAGACGCCGAGACCGATGCGAAGATCCGCAAGGCTTTGGCCGAAAACCGCGGCAATGCCACCGTTATCCTTATTTCTCACCGCATCACCACCCTGATGCAGGCAGAGAAGATCCTTGTTCTCAACAACGGTCGGGTAGAAGCCATCGGCACCCATGCGGAGCTGATTGAGCGGCCCGGCACGTACCGGGATATTTATCGGATCCAGACCGGAAAGGAGGATTCGAATGAGTAATCCAAATGCCAACAGCGAACAGCAGTATGTTTCATTGCCCTGGTTCGGCCTTCCCCGGCTGAAGCGCTTCCTTAAGCGCTATACGAAAGCCTACATTGGTATGGTGGGGCTGGGCCTTTTGGGTACCAGCATCGATATCATCATCCCGCTGTTCCAGCAGTATGCCATCAACAATTTTGTGGTGAAAAACACCATTGATGGCTTGTGGGTGTTCATTGCGGCTTATGTTACCGCACTGGTGCTGCAGGTACTGTTCAATACCATCAGCCCGTATCTCGCCTTCCGTACGGAACTGTACATGAACCGTGACCTGCGCCAGGCTTGTTTTGAACACCTGCAAACCCTGTCCCTCTCTTACTACAATCAAAACAGCGTGGGTTATATCCACGCCCGTGTTATGAGCGATACCGGCCGTATCGGTGAACTGGTCTCCTGGGGCCTGATGGACGCCGTATGGAATATGACGTATCTCATCGGCGCGGTGGTGGTTATGTTCTCCATTAACTGGAAACTGACCCTGCTGGTGCTGGTCATCGTTCCCTGTGTGGCGGTGGCGGCTACCTTCTTCCAGAAGAAGCTGGTCTTCCTCAACCGCCGTATCCGCGAGACCAACTCTCAGATCACCGGTAATTTCAACGAAGGCATTACCGGCGCCAAAACGACCAAAACGCTGGTCATCGAAGAAAAGATGGACAGCGACTTCCGTGATACCACCAACCACATGCACAAGCTTTCTGTGCGGACCGGTGCTGTGCGCGGCCTGTTTACCGCCTCCATTTCTTTTGCAGCCAGCCTTGCCCTTGCCCTGGTGCTGTGGCGCGGCGGCATCATCACCATCGATGGTGTGATCCTGATCGGTACGCTGGCGGTGTTTATGAGCTACGCCCAGAACCTGATGGAGCCCATTCAGTGGATGGTGCGCGCTATTTCCGATCTGATCACCGTGCAGGTGAACATTGAACGTATGACCCGCCTGCTGGAGACGAAGTCCGAAGTGGCGGATTCTCCGGAAGTTGTAGCAAAATACGGCGATACCTTCACGCCCAAAAAGGAAAACTGGGAGCCCATCCACGGCGATATCGAGTTCGAGGATGTGTCTTTCCATTACCCCGATGTGGACGAAACCGAGAATGTGCTGGAGCACTTTAACCTGAAAGTACCCCAGGGCACCAACGTGGCCATTGTAGGCGAGACCGGTGCGGGCAAATCTACCCTGGTCAACCTGGTGTGCCGGTTCTTTGAACCCACCGGCGGCCGGGTGCTCATCGATGGCAAAGATGCCAAAGAACGTTCCCAGCTGTGGCTGCACAGCAACATCGGTTATGTGCTGCAGACACCCCATCTGTTCTCCGGCACCGTGCTGGAAAACCTGCGCTACGGCAAGCCCGATGCCACCATGGAAGAGATTGAACGTGCGGTCAAGCTCGTTTCTGCCGATGGTGTGATTGAGCGCCTTGAAAAAGGCTACGACAGCGAAGTGGGTGAGGGCGGCGACCTGCTCTCCACCGGTGAAAAGCAGCTCATTTCCTTTGCCCGTGCC
>JAFYOA010000087.1 GCA_017547865.1 Clostridia bacterium | reverse complement strand
GTTCTCTCGATGACCATCGAAGAACTGGATCTGTCTGTCCGTTCTTTCAACTGCCTCAAGCGTGCCGGTATCAACACGGTGGAAGATCTGCTCAGCAAGTCCGAAGAAGATATGATGAAGGTCCGTAACCTTGGCCGCAAGTCGCTTGAAGAAGTGATCTGGAAGATGGCTTCTCTTGGGTTCAGCCTTCGTAAAGAGGACGAATAATACTACGATTACGATAAAGTAAGGAGTGAAATTTCGATGCCCGGAACTAGAAAGCTCGGAAGAGACACTGCTCACAGAACTGCAATGCTGCGTGCCATGGTTACCTTTCTGCTTGAGAACGGTAAAATCGAGACCACAGTAACTCGCGCCAAGGAAGTTTCTGCCCTGGCCGAAAAAATGATCACCGTTGGTAAGAAGAATACTCTTGCTAACCAGCGTCTCGTGCACGGCTTCATCACCAAGGAAGCTGTTGCTCACAAGGTTTTCGCTGAACTGGCTCCCAAGTACATGGAGCGTAATGGCGGCTACACCCGTATCACCAAGATCGGTCCCCGCCGCGGCGATGCTGCCGAAATGGCGATCATTGAGCTTCTGTAAGCTTAATTATCTATAAGATTTTATCCCCGTGGCCGTTGGCTGCGGGGATTTTTCTTTTTTATTTGCAATTTTTTGAGCGAAAAGGCGACTCCTTTCCACGCAAACGGTTGTCAAGCCAGCCGGGGTATGTTAAAATAATAAAAATCACTGTGTTGTTATCTGTGTGAAAAGGGGATGCGGCGAATGAAAAAATTGACCTGTATAGTGCTGGCGGTACTGTTCTGCGCTGCGCTGTTCTGTACATCTTTGCCGGCGGCACCTGTGTGGGCAGCCGAAGTTACCGAAAGTGAAGATGGCGGCGGTGCCGGTAAGCATGAGACACCCCCGGTGGAAGAAACTTCTTCTGTTCCGGAAGTCTCCTCCGAACCGGAATCTTCTTTGCCGGTCAGTTCAGAAGAAACCACAGAAAGTCTGCCCGAATCTTCCACAGAAAGTACGGATACGCCTTCTTCCGATGTAGAGAGCAATCCCGTATCTTCCGATGAAACTTCCTCTGAGGACCCTTCTTCGGATACATCTTCTGAAGAGGGCACGTCTTCCGATGAGAATACTTCTTCCGAGTTTGAGTTTTCTTCTGAGGAAGAAGTGGATCCCGAATCGGAGACCAGCGCAAACCAGAATGTCTCCTCCGGTCCGCCGGATTGGTTTGTGGGCGAGGTGACCAGCGGTGCTTCCGCGATTGAAACTTCCTCTGTCCCGTCGTCCTCTTTGGAAGAGTCTTCGCAGGCATCTTCCAATGCTCCTTCTCATACCGATGGAACGGTGGGTGTGCCTTCCGATCTGCCCTCCGCACCGTCCTCTACGGTTACCACCGGCAAAACCGAGGCGAACAATCGCTTCCTGCTGCTGTTTGGCTTGTTTTTGATCATTACCGGCTTTATTGGTCTGATCGTATTCATTGTTCTGCAGATGCGCTATAACCACCGCATAAAGGCCGAATCTGCCGCTTTGGCTGCTGCAGAAGAGACCGAACTGATGGATGCGGCTATGTATGGTGCCGGTGCCGCGGTGTATACCGAAACCAAACCCGCCGCCGATGAAGATGATTACAGCGAATACGCCGGTGCCTTTGTTCTTTCCGATGCACCGGAGGCTGCCGACGACTTTGACGCCATGAGCGACGAAGAGCTGGATGCCAGGCTGAAAGAATATGAGAAAAATGCGAAGAATACACGTGTCAATGGAGCCGTAAAAGGCGGGAAACACAGCCCGCGGCATTGATGCTTTCTGCCTGCGGTGAAATACCCGCAGGCATTTTGTTTACAGGAGGATTTTTGTATGGATATGATGCTGCATAATTTTACGGAAGAACTGGCCGGTAAAGCAGCGGTGCCTGGTGGCGGCAGTGTAGCCGCGCTGGCGGGCAGTTTGGGGGCGGCTTTGGCCTCTATGGCGGCCAATCTTACCTCCGGTAAGAAAAAATACGCGGCCTACCAGGCAGATATTGACCGTTTGCTGCCTGCTGCTCAGGCACTGCGGCAGGATTTTCTTGCCCTGATGGATAAAGACGCTGAAGCGTTTCTGCCTCTTTCCAAGGCCTATGGTATTCCCAAGGAAGACCCCAACCGGGATGCGGTGATGGAAGAAGCACTGCGTGCCGCTTCTGCTGCACCGGTGGAAGTGCTGGAAAAAGCGCTGGTGCTCACCGCTTTGCTGGAAGAGCTGGTGGAAAAATGCTCTGCGTTGGTGATCAGCGACGTAGGGGTGGCGGCTTCCTGCTGCAAATGTGCCGCCGAAAGCGCCCTGCTGAACGTGCGTATCAACACGAAAATGATGAAAGACCGTGCCGCTGCCGATGCTATGGATGCCCGTGCCGAAGCGGCCTATGCAGCTGTGACAGAACGCTGCGGCAAACTGTACAATCAAGTGCTGCAGGGGCTGCGGTAAGGAGGAATTGTTGTGCGTGAACTGAAAGGTAAGCCGGTGGCCGATGCGATCACCGAAAAAATGAGAGAGAAAATTGCCGCTTTGGCAGAAAAAGGCACAGTGCCTACCCTGGCCATTGTGCGGGTGGGGGAAAGGCCGGATGACCTTTCTTACGAACGCGGTGCCCTGAAGCGCTTTGCCGGTGCAGGCGCCCGGGTGCAGGTGCATGCACTTCCCGCCGATTGCACCCAGGTGCAGCTGGAAGAAACGATTTGCGCCCTGAACGCCGATGCTGCGGTGCACGGCGTTCTGCTGTTCCGCCCTTTGCCGAAGCACCTTTGCGAAGATAAAATCAAGCAGCTGCTGGCCCCGGAAAAAGACATGGATTGCCTGACCGATGCCGGGTATGCTTCTCTGCTGACCGGCGGTACCCTGTGCCCGCCCTGCACCCCCCGCGCCGTGGTGGAACTGATCGACCATTACGGCATTGACCTGACGGGCAAAAAGGTGACGGTGGTGGGCCGCAGCCTGGTGGTTGGTAAGCCTCTTGCGCTACTTTTGCTGGGTAAAAATGCCACAGTGACCATTTGCCATACCCGCACCAAAGACCTGCCTGCGGAATGCCGTGCCGCCGACGTGCTGGTGGCCTGTGCCGGTTCTGCCAAAATGATCGGGCCGGAGCATGTACACCCGGGACAGATCGTCATCGATGTGGGCATCAACGTGGATGCACAGGGCAACCTGTGCGGTGACGTGGATTTTGCTGCCGTGGCCGATACGGTGGAAGCGATCACCCCCGTGCCCCGCGGCGTGGGCTCCATTACCACAGCGGTGCTGCTGAAGCACGTGGTGGAGGCAGCAGAACGCGTATGAACCTGCCGAAAGGGATCATGATCTTTGGGCCTTCCGGTGCGGGAAAAACCACCCTGGGCCTGGCGGTGGCGGAAAAACTCAATCTGCCGTATATTGATATCGACGATTACATCTGGCGAAAAGATACGGAAGTTCCCTTTTCAAAAATGTACTCCCGGGAGGAAAAAATCAGCCGCCTGACGGCAGCTGTGGAAAAGGCCGGCACGTTTGTAATGGCCGGTTCTATGGATAGTTTTCACCGGTATTTCGATCCTTATTTTGTATTGGCGGTGCACCTGACCGCCGATGCCGACCTGCGCAAAGACCGCGTGCACCGGCGTGAAAGCGCTTTGTTTGGGGAGCGTGTGCTGCCCGGCGGAGATCTGTTTGAAGCGCACCGGCGGTATTTGGAGGATGTGGCAAGCTACGATACCGGCGGCGGTTCCACCAGTATGGAAGTGCACAGCCGCTGGGCAGAAAGCCTGGCCTGCCCGGTGCTGCGGCTGAATGGGGCAATGCCTGTGGAAGAAAATGCGCAGGTGATTGCTGCGGCCTACCGTAATTTATAAAAAAAGACCCGACCTGTGTTTTCCACATAGGCCGGGTTTTGCTGTATTTTGGTGTTTATTCTATGTTTTTTCCGCACTTGGGGCAGCGG
>JAFYOA010000086.1 GCA_017547865.1 Clostridia bacterium | reverse complement strand
GCGGCAGGTGCGGTTGATGGTATCGTCGTGCATCAGCACCACCACCCCATCTTTGGTCAACTGAGGATCGGTCTCGATATAAGCATAACCGGCGTTCAAAGCATAGCGAAATGCGGGCATGGTGTTTTCCGGTGTATAATACACACCGCCGCGGTGAGAACGGTACTGCATGGCTGCTTCCTCCAAACAGAATGAATATATTTTAAATATAGCAGAAAACATGGGTGTTTTCAAGCGGCAGCCCTGGCAATTTTGTTTTCAAAAAAGCATTGCCCCGGGGCGGGCGAAATGCTATAATGAAGCCACATTCCAACAACACAAACGGAGGTTTGGCCATGATCCCCTATCATGTACATCTGACCGATATTTTTCACCCCCACGGCGACCCGGACGACCATTTTGACCTGGCACTGGCGTTTGCACTGCACGCTGCGGGTTATACGGAACTCGGCCGCGTGGTGATGGACTACCCGCCCGCACACCGGGTGGGTGACCCGGCCCTGTGCGCCGTGGCCCAGCTGAACGAAATTACAGGCAGCGATGTGCGCGCCTGTGTTGCCCCCAAAGATACCGAAGCCGCCGGGCGGTTTATTCTTTCCGTTCTGCGGGAGGCCCCCCGACCGGTAACCTTTACCGTGGTGGGCACCACCGAAAGCATTGCTGCCGCCATTCGTATGGCGCCGGAACTGTTCCGCGAAAAATGCGCCGGCATTTATTTGGCCGCCGGCAGCGGCAAAGAAACGGAGGGCGGCCCGCTGGAATACAATGTAAACCTGCATGCGGCTTCTTATGCCACCATGTTTACGGCCCCCTGTCCTCTCTACTGGGCGCCCTGCTTCCAGACCATTCTGCCCGGCGGATACCAGTGCGGCGGTGAATACGGCAGCGTGTTCGCCCTGCGGCACAAGGAGCTGCTGGAAAGTCTTTCTCCCCGGATGCAGCAGTATTTTCTCTACATGCTCAGCCGCAGTGCAGACCCCAAATACCTGCGTTACCTGGATACCTCCGTGGATGCAGACCTGCTGAAAGAGCAGGGCGAAGTGCAGCGCCGGCTGTGGTCGGCGCCTCTGCTGCTGCATTTGGCGGGAATTCCCTGCGAAAGCTATGAATTCGTACCTGTACACGCGGTTTGCGCACCGGACGGCCACCTGACCTGGGAGCCGGCGAAAGAAAGCCTGCAGACCATTTTCCGCATGAAACAAAACGACCGGGAAACGGAAGATTCTTTTGATATGACCGGCAGTTACAAAGAAGAAATGCTGGCAAAGTTGAAGGAATTCCTTGGCAGGCTGGCATAACATAAAAAGAGGTGCACCATGGGTTCCAAATGGATCGATCAACTGAAAACTTATCTGCTCATCACGGTGGGCAGTCTTTTATACGCCGCGGGCACGGTGTTTTTCATCTTCCCCAACGGCCTGCTTTTGGGCGGCACCAGCGGCATTTCCGTTATACTGGAAGCGTTTCTCCCCTTTTCTCCCGGCACCATTTTAATGGTGATCAATTTCTTCCTGCTGATTTTGGCCTTTGTGGTTTTTGGCCGTGAAATGGCGGTAAAAAACGTGGTGGGTTCCGTGCTGACCACCGGCTTTGTGGGGCTGCTGGAAGCCCTGGCCAAGCTGAACGGGCCGGTCATTGCCAATCATCTGCTCTCCGCCTGCGTGGGTGCGGCCATCATTGCGGTGGCCAGCGGCTGCATGTTCTATGTGGATGCCAGCTCCGGCGGCACCGACATCGTGGCGCTGATCGTACGCAAATACGCCCACATGGATATTGGCAAGGCACTGCTTGCCACCGATATTCTGAACGTCGTGGTGGGCGGCATTCTCTCCGGCTGGGTCATTGGGCTGTGCTCTTTTGTGGGCCTTTTGATCAAGACATTGGGCATCGATTTTGTTATTTCCATGATCCGTAAATTCACCGCAAAGCGAGGATAAACCATGCTGACGAATTACCACAACCACTCCACTTTCTGCGACGGCAAAAATACCCCGGAGGAAGTGATTCTTTCTGCCATCGATAAAGGCTTTGATGCCATTGGTTTTTCCGGCCACGGGTTTACGGAATTTGACCAGCGCTACTGCATGAAAGACCCGCCGGCCTTCCGTGCAGCCATTCGGGAACTGAAAGAAAAGTATAAAGAGAAGATCCAGGTATATCTGGGCGCAGAAGAAGACGCCTACGCCCCGGTGAACCGCGCCGATTACGAATACCTGGTGGGCTCCTGCCATTATTGCCATAAAGACGGCAAATACTACCCCATTGATTCCGGGCTGGATTACTTTCACAAGTGCCTGGAACTGTTCGACGGAGATGCGCTGGCCGTGGCGGAGAACTACTACAGCTATTTCTGTGATTACATTGTGCGGCGCAAACCGGATATTGTGGGGCACTTTGACCTGGTGACAAAATTTGAGGAAAAGGAACCCCACGATTTGTTCGGCAACCCAAAATACACCGCCATGGCAGAAAAATACCTGCTGTACGCCCTGCAGAGCGGCAGCCTGTTTGAAGTGAACACCGGCGCCATTACCCGCGGCTACCGCACCACCCCCTCCCCCCGCCTGGACCTGCTGTATACCCTGAACAAAAACGACGGCAAGCTGATTCTTTCGGCCGACAGCCATGCGGCAGATACCATTGATTTTCACTTTAAAGAGGCCCGTACCATGCTGAAAGACGTGGGCTTTACCCATGTGTATTCCCTGTACAACGGCGAGTTCGTGAAGGATTATCTGTAAAATAAGTAATCTTTCACTGTACAGGCAATTCCTAAACCCCAGTTTTAATAAGACGATACAATCAGCAACATAAAAGCCTGCACAACGGCCCTTCAAGGCTGTGCAGGCTTTTGTATTTTGCGTTATTCCTCTCAGCGACTGCGTATGTTCGGCAATACCTATTTTTCATTCGATTTCATCGATCATAGCGGTGATGCGGGAAATATCTGTCACTACATAAGGAAAGGTTTTTCCCAGTTTACTGGAATGCGCAAGAAAATAACTTTGAGCGGCACATTCCATCATGGCAATCTTTACATCCCGCTCGCCTTTGGAGGAATCTGTAATCATACCATCGCAGATTCCTCGGGCAGAAAAGAAGAAACTTTGGGCACGGATGCCGCGCACAAAACGCTCAGCCCAACTGCCCGTGTAAGCCACAGAATCGTTCAGTGTCTCTCCGCCGGTACAGAAATTACGGATACGATTTTCGGCCAAAGCGATGCTGAGGTGCGGATTGTTTGTGATCACGGTGATGTCCTGTATTCCCCTTAGGTATGGAGCCATATACAAAGCGGTGGAAGATGCATCGATAAATATCGTATCACCGGGATGAACCAACCGCGCCGCTTTTGCTGCAATGTGTTTCTTTTCTGCCAGGTGTTCTGCTGCCCGCAGCGAAACGGGAATCTGATCCGGGAACAGTTCGCACAAAGTAGCCCCACCAAAACTACGGCGAAGCAGCCCACGTTCTTCCAAAAAAGCAAGATCACGGCGAATGGTAGCCGGACTGGCATACAGCAACGCACACAATTCCTTTACGGTGGCACTTTTACGTTCGTTCAGTATTCTTAAAATATCGTTTTGTCGTTCCAGCTGCAGCATGCGTGCCTCCGTATGATCGTTTTTGATTTATTTTGATTCAAGATTACCATTTAAATAATTTTTTGTCAATAGATGCGTCTTTTCTTGATTGTTAGAAAAGAAAGTGCTATTGTATAAACAGAAATTGACAGGAGGTTTCGTATGGAAGTTTCCAAATTGATCAATCACGACCTGCATTGCAGCTGCGGACGGGTACACCGCTGCGATATTCCCCAGCTGCGCATCGGCAAAGGTGCACTGGCTCACCTGCCGGAAATGACACAGGAATACAAGCATATTCTGCTGGTGGCAGATACAAACACCTATGCCCTGTGCGGCGACCGCGTAAAAGCGCTTTTGGGCGAAACGGTAGAAAGCACCTGCATTCTCACCGCCGACGGGCTGGTGGTACCGGATAAACCCACAACGGAGATCGCCGCGGGGTATCTCACGGAGAACACCGATTTTGTGCTGGGCATCGGCTCCGGCGTGATCAACGACATCTGCAAGTATGTTTCTTATACCCATAATTTGAACTGCGGCATTGTGGGCACAGCCCCCTCTATGGATGGCTATGCCTCCTCCGGTGCAGCCATGATCTTCGACGGCATGAAGATCACCTTCACCATGCACGCCCCCCGGCTGATTTTGGGCGACACGGAAATTTTGAAAGACGCCCCCATGGAAATGATCCGGGCCGGTTACGCGGATATCATCGGTAAGTACAGTGCCCTGTGCGACTGGAAGCTGAGCAAACTGATAAACGATGAATACCTGTGCCGGGAAGTATACGATATTGTAAAAGAAAGCACCGATGAAGTGCGCGGCCTGGCAGCGGCCCTTGTTGCCCGGGACGAAGACGCCGTTGGACGGCTGATGGAAATTCTGGTGCTGGTG
>JAFYOA010000085.1 GCA_017547865.1 Clostridia bacterium | reverse complement strand
TCCGGCGGCTGTATCCCTGCGCATCTGCTGGATACCATCATCGAAATGCTCAGCAAGCTGCCGCCGGTGGCTGTGTACGAACCTGAACCGGAACCGGTGAAGCCCGCCGAAGAATTCGGCAAGGCCGAAGTCACCGTGCGCAATGTGGACGGCATCTTTATGGTGGAAGGCAACTGGCTGCCGCACCTCATCCAGTCTGTCAATTTCGACGACTACGAATCCGTGCAGTATTTCCAGCGTGTGCTCATCAATACCGGCGTGATCGACGCTCTGCGTGAGGCAGGCTGCGGCGAGGGCGATACCGTGAGCATGTACGATCTGGAATTCGACTTCATCGAGTAAGGAGCGCCTATGGAACACCTGACCGGCGCCGCCATCGATCCCTCGCAGATGAACCCGCTTTCCCTGGCTTTTGTGGGAGATGGGGTGTATGAACTGTTTGTGCGGGAAACCATGGTGCAGAACAAAGATGCCAAAGTGCGTGACCTGCATACCAAAGCGGTGAGCCGCGTGCGGTGCGAAGCCCAGGCCAAAGCCGCCCGGGAAGTTCTTCTGCCCGTGCTGACCGAAGAAGAACAGGCGGTGTATAACCGCGGGCGCAACGCCCATGTGGGCCATGTGCCAAAAAACGCCAGCATTGCCGATTACCATGCGGCTACGGCTGTGGAGGCACTGTTTGGCTATTTGTATCTGAAAGGCGAACTTGCCCGTTTGCGCGAGCTTTTCGCCTTGTGTGCAACAACATTTGAATAAACGGCAAACCCGGCTTTTCCTGTGGGGAGAGGCCGGGTTTTTCTGTTTTGATCACATAAAAAAGAGATACCATCATGGTATCTCTCTTTTTTAATATTCGTATCGTGCCGAGGTTCCCAGCACCGTCAGGTCGTCGCAAATCTGCACCACGGTGAGGATATCGCCGGGTAGGGCGGCATTGCCGGGGATCAGCAATTCTGTGCCGGAAAGATAGATGGTGTCTACCTTCTTCCCATTAACAAACACCTGGCTGTAGGGGGTAAAACGTAAGCCGTGTACAATAATGTTGCTGTCCTGTACATTCAGCCCCATAATGGTAATGGGGTAAATGCCAAACTGCTGCTGGGCACTGGGCAGGGCATTTCCGCCGTGGGCGTAACGCTTGCCATACAGCATGTCGTACTGCAAAAGCCGCAGGGTCTCCTGGTATTCGGGGCTGTTCTCCATGGTCTGGTGCACACCGGTCAGGGCGCCGTCGTCTAGGTTCAGCTGTTTAAACACATGGGCAGCCAGCTGATAGGCCAACAGGTCTTTGTCGTTTTTCTTCAGGCCCATGTTGTCCCACACCACGTATTCCGTCTGGTACAGGTTGCCGTTGGCCAGGTTGGCTTCTTCAATGCCCAGGCTGGGCAGGTGGTCGCCGTACAGCACCAGCACCACATCTTCGCCGCAGTGTTCCAGCATGTCGGTCAGTTCCGCCAGGAACACATCCATCTCGTGGATCTGATTCACATAGTACTCGCAGGCGCTGGTTTCCTCTTCGGTCTCCAGGCCCTTCACGGTGATGGTCTGGGTATCATCCACCGGGGTGGCGGGGTACTTGCCGTGGCCCTGCACAGAGATGGCATAAATGTGGTCCGGTCCCTGGGTGATGCGCATGGCATCCTGTATTTGCTCCACCAACAGCATGTCCTTGGCAAAGCCCTGGGGGTTCTTTTCCACATCCTGCATGTATTCCAAAGAGGTGAACGTCTCAAAACCCAGGTGGGGGTACACCACGTTGCGGCAGTAGAATGCGCCGGTGTGGTTGTGGAACATGTGGGTGCTGTACCCCAGGTTGCCCAAAATACTTGCGGTGGATTCGCAGGTCTCTTCGGTCAGAATCGTCTGGAAAGGATACTCGCCGGTGCCGAAGTAATCCAGGTTCATCTGGGTGATGATCTCGAATTCCGTGTTGGCCGTGCCGGCGCCAATGGAGGGCACCGTGAGGAAACCGGAGGTATATTCCTCTTTCAGCCGGCGGAAGGTGGGGATGGGGTCTTCGCTCAGCTCAATGTTCGTTACGGCCGTAATGTCAAAGAAAGATTCCAGCTGCAAAAACAGCACGTTGGGGGTTCCGATGGGTTCGCATTTCTGATCGGTTTGGGCCAGCACTGCTTCCACAGTCTCCTGGCTGTAGTTTTCCGGCTTTTCCACGCCTTTATCAAAAATGGTCATGGAAAAACAATACACAAAGCCGTAGTTTTCGTAGGCTTCGGCCACATTTCCCACGTCGTCGGGAATACTGTCGGTTACATCCGCCGCCAGGGTCCAGCCGCTGAAGAACAGAAGGGCCACCAGCAGCATGGCGGCTTTGTTTTTCAGTGTTTCCACCGATTTCGGCAGCTTAAACCACAGCACTGCCAACCCGGCAAAGCCAAGCAAAAATACAATGCCCAGGGCGATCATCTGCCATACGTTCAGATAAATACCGATGATGCCGATGCCCGTGCGGAGAATGGAAAAATCCACGAATTCCAGGGGAATGACCCGCATGCCCACCAATATAAAATTGGCGATGGCCAGGCCGATGGGGATAACCATAAACACGATGCAGGCAAAGTACCGATGCTTGAACAAAATGGAAATCGAGAGAATGAGCAGAATGATGGCCATGTTCATGCCAAAGGCAATAGGGGCCCGCAGGGGGTAGAACAAACCTTCCAACAACGAACGGTGATTCAGCATTTCAATGATCAGCGAGGTGCAGGCCGCCATAAACAAATACTGGAAAATGGTATGCTCCTGCAAAAACGAACCGAAACGCCGCAGCGCCTCGGCAAGCTTTGTTTTCATATATTCATATCCTTCCGGTGTTAAGAAACTATACAATTAATCATATTATAGTGATTTTACGCCGGACATGCAAGGGAAAATATTGGAAATACACAAACTTTCGTTGTGAAAAGAAAAAAGAAGCCCGTGCCAAAAGCACAGACTTCTTATTGCGAGCGGAAAAGTTATTTTTGCAGTGCCTTTGTCCGGGCAATGGCGTTTTGGGTGTACAGGCTGTCCAGTTTGGGCTGGTCTTCGTTTTTGGGGTACATGCCCACGGCCACGGCGTCGGTGTCTTTAATGTTCTCAAAAGCCTCGTTAAAGGCGGCCTGCACCTGC
>JAFYOA010000003.1 GCA_017547865.1 Clostridia bacterium | reverse complement strand
TGACGGTGCCGGTAGTATCTTTATAAAACAAAAGAAAACCGCGGAGCGGCAGCTTCGCGGTTTTTGTGTTAAATTTTGGCACTGTAGTAGAGCTTGAGCCCCAGGCGAACCAGGCAGATGTACAGCAGGCAGCCGATACAGGTAACGGCGACAACCGGAGAAAAATACCCGCCGATGATGGCAGCCAGCAGAAGGCCGAAGGCATCGAACCAGTAAGACGTATGACCGGAACGGTAGGCGATCTGCCAGGCGCGCTCGTCGGTCTCGCGGATGTACTGCTTTTTCAGCTTGATTTCATCTTTCAAGGCGCGGCGGTTCATCACCAGGCCCACCACCATAACGCCGATCTCCGCACTGCACAGGCCGGTGATAAAGCCGTTCCACATACTGGCCCAGCGCTCATCCAGCCAAAGGGGTGTAACAATTTCTGCCGCGGCGAGCGCAGACACTGCAACAGCCAGCACGATGCCGGCAATGAAGGCGCAGTTCTGTT
The DNA here is from genome assembly GCA_017547865.1 of Clostridia bacterium. The sequence goes on along the minus strand of JAFYOA010000003.1, from coordinate 1,540 downwards.
TTCTGATTTTTTCTTTGTAAAGTTTCAGTTCTTTTTCCATAATCGTGTCTCCTCATTCGATCTCTGAAAAATCAAAGACTTCTTCGATGGTCAGCCCAAAGTAATGGGCAATTTTGTAAGCCAGGGGAAGAGAAGCGGTGTATTTGCCCACTTCAATGGATGTGATGGTCTGCCGGGTGGTGCCCACGGCCTCGGCCAGTTCTTCCTGCGAAAGCTTATGCAGCTTGCGCAGTTCGCGGATTTTGCTTTGCAAGGGATCACCTCGTTTTGAAATGCTAAGTTAACTTTGCATAAAAAGAATAGCACACTTTGCATTTTCTGTCAAGCATACTTTGCAAAATATTTTTAAGAACAGAAAATCACCATTCCTTGCAAGCTTTCGCCGGGTGTGGTACAATAGCTGTGTATTCCATATACACACTCTTATGAAGGCCAAAGGTTCTCCCTTTGGTGCGAGGTGCTATTTTGAAACGATATGTATCGACCTGTATTTCCGGTCTGCAAACGGTGGTGAGTGATGCCCTGGCCCGCACGCTGCCCAAGTACCGTCCTCTGCGTATTTACGACGGTCTGCTGATTTACGAGACAGAAGCCACACCGGAGCTTTTGACCCGCCCGGGTGTGGTGAACAATACCTACCTGCTGCACGGTGCTTACCGGGATGACCTTTCCGGCGATATCAACGATTCCATTCGCCGCAACCTGAAGGATATCCGGATCGATTTTGATTATATGCGCCGGGCCGGATTTTTGAAAAAGCAGCGCAGCTTTAAGCTGTTTGCCAGCGAGCGCAACCAGCCAGTGCGCCTGGATTATGCCCTGACCCAACCCCTGGAAAAGCAGATTCAGTCTGCTTTGAACCTGCGGGTGGATTTCCGCAAGCCGGACGCGGAGTTTATTTTCTCCCGCCGCAGCGAGGGCATGCTGCTGTTCATGACCAAGATCACCTATAACCGCCTGACGGAAAAAGACCTGCCCCAGGGTGCCCTGCGGCCGGAGCTTTGCCGTCTGCTGGGTGAAATCGCCGAAGTGGGGGAAAGCGATATCGTGCTGGATCCCTTCTGCGGTTACGGTTCCATTCCCGTGCAGATCATGAAGAGCTTTAAATACAATATGATTTTTGCCAACGATAATAACGAGGCCATGGTGGCCGCGTTGAAGCGCACCTACGGCAAAAACGACCGCAAGCTGTTCATTAAATGCCGCGATGTGCTGGATCCTTCCAATTTCCAGGAAGGCTTTATCGATAAGATCATCACCGACCCGCCCTGGAATATTTTCCGCCATACAGAAGAAAGCTTTGCTGGCTTTTACACCGCTATGCTCAAGGAGTTTGAGCGGATTCTGAAGCCCGGCGGCAGCGCGACCATTCTGATGGGTAACCTGCCGGATTTTGAAGCAGCCATGGCAAATGTGCCCGGGCTTACCCTGCAGGCCCGGTACAATATTCTGGTGAACGGCAAGAAGGCTTCGGTCTTCAAGCTGGCAAAGGAGGCTGCGGTATGATCATTTTAGCAGTGGATCTTGGAAAGGCGCGTAC
>JAFYOA010000084.1 GCA_017547865.1 Clostridia bacterium | reverse complement strand
GCCGCCGTCAAAATACAGATAGGTATCTTCTTCTCCCCAGCCGGTGCGCAGGGCAGCCAAACCGCCATAGGGGAAGACCACCGAGCCCTCTGCGGGCGGCGTGCCTTCGGCCCGCTCGGTCACAGCCCAGCGGAACACTTCATTTTCGGAGAAAAGCTCACCGTAAGTGCCGATGACATTGGCAATGGGAGTCTGCAGACCGTCGTTGATATCCGGGCCGCAGCCATCCGGGCGGGAGATTTCCACGTAGAAGGACAGCATCTTCTCCACAGCATCGTAGAATTCTGCGGGGATCTCCCGGCCGTAAGCCTTGAGGATGCGCATCACCGCCACGTAATGGCGGATCACCACCTGCTGGTAGCGGGTGGTCAATTCGTACTGGCAGCCATCCGCATACACCTGCAGTTCCAATTCTTCTTTCATGGCGCGCAGGGCAAAGGCCTGCCATTCGGCAGCATCTTTAAAGAAAGGATAAAGCACGCCGATGTGCACCAGGCCGTTCAGCTCGTGAATCAGCCAATTGCCGGTGGTGTGGTCAAAGTACATCCGCTCGCCGTGTTCCCACACAGATTTGCACCAATCGGTAAGGATATCATCGGTAAAGGCGGAAGAATGGATAAAGGAGTGAATGATCTCCGGCCAGGAAAGGCCCATACGGATGCCGCATTCGATGGTACGCCAACACAGGGTGGTGTGTCCGTCGCTGCGTTCCGGGCGCACAGCCTGCTTTACCCAGCTATCAAAAAGTTCGGCGCAAGCGGCCGCATATTTTTCGTTTTTCTCCGCGCGGTAAGCCCGGGAAAGTGTCTGCAGTTCGTCGTGGCGGCTCAGCTGCCAGGTCCACTCTTTATAGCCGTTGTAGGTAGGATTGGAGAACCAGTCCACCTTTTCACCAAACTGGAACGGCGTGCTGCAGGAGACCATGTAATGATTGCAGGCATCTTCTGCCCGTTTGAACAGCTCGTCGGTCCCTTCCACTTCGCCCTTGTCCGGCCGGGAGGCAAAATATGTCTCCGGCTGCAGGTAACCACGGAAGAAGTCTGCGAAAATTTTACGGCAGGCAGCGTAATCACCGGCCGCCGCGGCAGCGGGAATTTCTTCCAGCCCCGGGAAGGTGCAGTTCAGCAGTTCACCAAAAAATCGTTCATCGGTCAGCAAAGGACCTACCATTGTTGTTTCCATAGTTCCAATACTCCTCGCTCTTTTTTGCGGCGGCTTTTTCCGCCTTCGGTTCGATTATAGGCGGCAAAAAGGGAGAAGTCAAGATGACTCCTCCCTTTGCTAAAAATTTACTTCCAAAATTCTGTTTCATCCACGGTCAGCGCGGTGCCGTCGGCCTTTTTCAGGGCAATTTTCGTGTCGTTCACATCCAGAGAGGCTTCCACACCGGTGAAGGGGCAATCCGCCGCCGGGTACAGCAGGGTGACCCAGCGCATATTCTGCCCGTGCAGCCAGTACTGGGCGGTGTAAACCGGGTCAAAGTCCTTCTGCACCATGGAATTGGCGGTCCACCCCTGCCAATCCGGGTGCTGCACACCGCGACTGACAGAAATACCGGCGGTCTCCATGGGCGCCTCCGGGGTCAGCACATGCAGGGTTTCGGCAGAAAGAGCCAGGCCGTTCATGGCCAGCGTTTTGCTGTTCAGGTGCCACAGCACTTCGTAATCGTGCTCTTTATCGGCGGTCAGGCGATCCACCACCACGGCAAAGGGCTTGGCGCCGTCCACTTTCTTAAAGAAATACACACTGCGCTCGTGGGTAATGCTCTTGTCCTGCTCCGGGCCATAGCCCTCGTCATACACGGCACGCAAGGCATCTGCATCGTCGCCCAGCTTACTCTGCAGGCCGCTTTCTTTTTTAATATCCAACGCCTCCCGACCATAGGTCTTGCGGCGGTTCTGGTCCATGCCATCCACCCGCACGGTGTTGTGGGCACGGGTAGAAAGCACATAGGCGCGCATTTCGGAGGCATCGTAGGAATAGTTGTTGCCATCCAGCAGGGCATAGCGGCCGCTGCCGTACAGCATGACATGCAGCTTGTCTTCGTGCTGGTGGCCGTAGCCGAATTCGCCGCCGTCGAAGTACAGGAAGGTATCATCTTCTCCCCAACCGGTGCGAAGAGCCGCCAGGCCGGCGTTTTTAAAGATCTGCGAAAGTTCGGGGGCAGTCCCCTCTTTGCCCTTGGTGGCACCCCAGCGAACGATGGGGTCTTCGCCGCAAATATCGCTGTAATCCCTTGCCAGATCGGCCACGTTCATAGGGCGGCCATCGTTGATATCCGGCACGCGGCCATTGGGAGCCATCATTTTCACATAGGTTCCCAGCAGTTTGTTCATACAATCCACGATCTTCTGATTCAGCGGGAGACCGTAGGCTTTCATCAAACGCTGCACAGAAACATAATTGGTGATAACCACATCCTGGTAGTTGGTGGAAAGCTCATACTGCCAACCGTCCTCGTATACCTGCTTGAAGAGTTCTTCTTCCAGCTTGTTTGTGGCGTAGTCCAGCCATTCCCCGGCAATTTTAAAGCAGGGGTACAGCAGGCCAATATGGGCCAGGCCGTTCATTTCCATAATCAGCCAGTTGCCGGTCATATGATCCCGGCGCAGGCGCTCGCCGTGTTCCCAAATGGATTTGCACCAATCGGTGAGCAGATCATCGGTGAAGGCGGGACTCTTATACAGGGAGTGGATCACTTCCTGCCAGCACTGGCCCATGCGGATACCGCATTCGATGGTACGCCAGCACAGGGTGGCACCGCCGCTGCAGGGTTCCGGTGCCTGGGCCTGGTCAATCCAGCTCTGCACCTGGCGGGCGGTGGCTTCAGCGTATTTTTCGTCACCGGTCTCCCGGTAGGCCCGGGCCATGGTGCGCCATTCCGGGTGGCGGCTCAGCTGCCAGGTCCATTCCGGGTAGCCGTTGTAGGTGGGGTTGGAGAACCAATCGATGGGGCCTTCCCCAAAGTCCCACTCCATGCCGCAGGAGAACATGATGTTCTTCACGGCTTTATCGGCGGGGCTGCCCGCCAGTTCCGGGCACTGGTTTTGGTATTCCAGGCTAAGGGTAGAGAAATAAGTTTCCGGCTGCAGCATCTCGCGCACATGGAGGGCAAAAAGCTTGCGGCAGGCGGCGTAATCTTCTTTTGCGGCCAGGGCAGGAATTTCCTCCAGTCCGGGGCGGGTGGTATCCAGCAATTCACCAAAGAATTTTGCATCGGTCAGTTTTGTTCCCATTGTTAATTCCTCCGTTTACAGCAGGTCGGCTTCGTTCAGTTCCAAAGCGGAACCGTCTGTTTTTTTCAGAATGATCGTTGTGTCGTTGACATCCAATGAGGCTTCCACGCCGGCAAAGGCGTCTTCCTGCGCCAGCAGCGTGACCCAGCGGATGCTTTGGGCGTGCAGGTGGTGCTGCACCGCATACACGGGGCGGTAATCTTTTAACTGCATGGAATTGCACAGCCAGCCGCGCAGCCCGGGGAACTGCACGCCGCGGCCCACGCAAAGCCCGGCGGTCTCCATGGGGACCTGCGGCACCAGCAGGCGCAGCGGCCCCGCCGCAACCTGCAGACCATCCATTGCCAACTGCGATACATCTAGGTGCCACTGCACTTCGTAGTCGTGCTCGGTTTCGGCCGTCAGGCGGTCCACGATCACCGCAAAAGGCTTTGCGCCCGCTTCTTTTTTAAAGAAATACACGCTGCGCTCGTGGGTGATGCTCGTATCCTGCTCTTCGCCGTAGCCTTCGTTGTACACGGCGCGCAGGGCATCCATATTTTCACCCAGCTTATACAGCAGGCCGCCGTCTTTTTCTATGTCTTCCGGCTTCCATTCAAAGTTTTTCCGGCGGTTCTGCCCCATGCCGTCCACCAGCACGGTGCTGTGGCCGGCAGTGGCCAGGCAGTGCTGCCGCATGGCAGAGGTGTCGTAGGCATAGCGTTTGGTCTCGGTGAGGATATTTTCTTCTCCCACGGAGAACAGCACCTGCAGTTTGTCTTCGTGCTGGTGGGCCTTGCCAAAGGGGCCGCCGTCAAAAAAGAGGTAGGTATCGTCTTTTCCCCAGCCGCTGCGCAGGGCCGCCAGCCCGGCATGGGGGAAGACCACGGAATCCTTTGCCGGGGGCGTTCCCTCTTTTCCGTTGGAAACGACCCAGCGGAAGACTTTATTTTCCGGGTACATATCGATGGCGCGGGCCAAAATAGCCCGGGCATTGTATTCGTAGCCGTCGTTGATATCCGGTGTGGTGCCGCAGGGGCGGATCAGTTTAGCATACGCCAGCAGCATATTTTCCAGCGTATGCAGCATGGCGGGATCCACCGGGCGGTTGTACGCCCGCGACATCCGCACGGTGATCATGTAATAGATGATGACCACCATCTGGTAGTTGGTGGAAAGCTCGTACTGCAGGCCGTCCGGGTACACCTGCACCTGCAGTTCTTCCGCCAGCTTTTTCTGCCCGTAGGCAAACCACGCGGCGGAATCTTTAAAGAACGGGTACAGCATACCGATGATGAACAGGCAAGTAAACCCCCATGTCCATAGTTTCTCTTTTTTTGCCAATGTTTCTGTGCTCATTAAAAATCATCTTCCTCCAAAAATTTTAGGTCTGCCTCCGCAGATTGGATGC
>JAFYOA010000083.1 GCA_017547865.1 Clostridia bacterium | reverse complement strand
AACGAATTGTGGGGCAGGATGATGCTGTACGGGCAGTGGCCCGGGCCATCCGCCGCGGTCGCGTTGGTTTGAAAGACCCTAAGCGCCCCATTGGCTCCTTTATTTTCCTTGGGCCTACCGGTGTTGGTAAAACGGAACTGTGCAAAACTCTTGCCCATGCAATGTTTGGCGATGAGAATGCCATGATCCGCTTTGATATGTCGGAATATATGGAAAAGCATACCGTCTCCCGTTTGGTCGGCTCACCTCCGGGTTATGTTGGGTATGACGAGGGCGGTCAGCTGACCGAGGCTGTTCGCCGCAAGCCTTATTCCGTGGTTTTGTTTGATGAGATTGAAAAGGCGCACCCCGATGTCTTTAATATTTTGCTGCAGATTCTGGACGATGGCCGACTGACAGATTCTCAGGGCCGCAAGGTTGATTTTAAGAATACGGTCATCATCATGACTTCAAATGTCGGTGCGCGTTTGATCACGGAAAAACAGAGAGCTTCTTTGGGCTTTGGAACCGACAGCGACACCGTGGAGCGGGATTTTGAGAAGACCCGTGAACTGGTGATGGGTGAACTGAAGAATCTTTTCCGACCGGAATTTTTGAACCGTGTGGACGATACCATCGTTTTCCGCAAACTGACGGATACCGATATTCGTAAAATTGCAGAACGTCTGCTGCAAGGTCTTTCGAAACGATTGGCAGAACTGGATATTACCATTGAATTTACCGAGGATGCAGTGGATGCCATAGCAAAAGCCGGATTCGATCCCATCTATGGTGCACGTCCGTTGAAGCGTGCGATTCAGTCGAAGATCGAAGACGCTCTTTCCGAATGTATGCTGGACGGCACCGTAAACACCGGCAGTCGTATTGTGTGTGAGTACAAAGACGATCAGTATACCTTTGCCGCAGAAGTAAGTGAATAAAATGGAAACCGGCGCTGTGGCTGCAACGTCGGTTTATCTATTTGTTAGTATAAGAAAAAGCCTCCGCAAAATACGGAGGCTTTCGCTTAGGTTGTCAAAGATTACGGGATGATTTCGCCGTCCACGGTGCCGACAATACCGGCAGCGTTGGATTCATCGGTATCGATGTGCATGGCACCGGCATAGCTGGGGCTCACACGAACAACGACATCGCCGAAGGTCAGAGAACGGCCGGTGCCGCAGTCGACCTTAACGGAAACGATCTGCTTATCCACAACGCCGGCAGCAGCAGCCTCTTCAACGTTGAAGTGGATGTGACGCTTGGCGGCGATAACGCCCTTTTCCAGAACGACTTCGCCGCAGGGACCAACCAGCTTGCAGCCGGGGGTACCTTCCAGATCGCCGGATTCACGGGCAGGAGCGGAGATACCCAGTTTACGGGCATCGGTCAGGGCAACTTCAACCTGGGTTTCCTTACGGGTGGGGCCAAGGATGGACATAACCATAGAACCCTTGGGGCCGACAACTTCCACCTTTTCGTTGGTGGCGTACTGACCGGGCTGGGAGAGTTCCTTCTTCACAGAGAGAACAGCATTTTCACCGAAGAGGACCTTCAGGTCGGCGTCGGAGACATGCATGTGACGAGCAGAGGTTTCAACCATAACTTTCATTGCAGTCATTCCTTTACAAAAGAGTTTTGTACTTTTATTTTACACCACCCGGTGGGGAATTTCAATCATTTTATGATCGATTGTGGCAATTTCTTCAGGAACGTGATATAATTAGTCAAAATACAGCAAAGGGGCGGTGAAAATGAACGAAGCATGGGAGAAACTAAAGGCCGAGTGCTTGAATTGCACACGGTGCGGTTTGTGCCAGGGACGCACGCAAGTGGTATTTGGTGTTGGAAATCCACAGGCAGATGTCATGTTTGTTGGAGAAGGCCCGGGAGAAAATGAAGACCTGCAGGGCGAGCCGTTCGTTGGCCGCGCCGGACAGTTGCTGGATAAAATGCTGGCGGCTGTTGATCTTGATCGCAAAGAGAATATTTATATTGCCAATATTGTGAAGTGTCGTCCGCCTCACAATCGTGATCCACAGCCTGAGGAACAGGATGCCTGTATTCAGTGGCTGCGTGCACAGACAAAATTGATCCGCCCGAAGATTATCGTTTGTCTTGGTCGCATTGCTGCTCAGCGGTTGTATAAGCCGGATATCCGTATCACCCGTGAGCATGGCGTATTTGAAATGCGTGGAAATATATGGTTTATGTCCACGCTGCATCCCGCGGCATTGCTCCGCAACCCGTCTCAAAAGCCGGCTGCATTTGAAGATTTTTTGCGATTGCGGGACAAAATGGTGGAAATGGGTTTGTATGAGCATCCCCCTCTTTAAAAAAGTAAAACAGGAACAAAAATGATCGTTGAGATCGCAGCGGCAAGATCGCCCAGCAAGGCAGCGGGGAAGATCCAGCCGCTTTTCTTTATACCGACGCTGCCTAAGTAAACGGTTGCTGCATAAAAGGTTGTGTCTGTAGAGGCAGAAAGTACAGAAGCCATGCAGCCTATGATACTGTCGGGGCCATATTGCCGCAGTAAATCTGCTACATAGGCCGAGGCACCGCTGCCGGAAACAGGACGCAAGAGTATCAGGGGAACGATATCGGGCGGAATATGCAGGAAATTTGTTATCGGCTGTAGGATGGACGCAAGAATAACAAAAAATCCGGAGGCATGCAGCATGTGGATTGCCGTAATCAAACCGATGAGTGTTGGCAGGAGCTGGATCGTGGTTCTGAGTCCTTCGGCTGCACCTTCTTTAAATGCCTCCAGTGCAGAAACACCGGAAATCATCGCTTGGAACAGAATGGCTAATATAACAAATAAAATGACGATGCTGCCGATGCTATTCATGGCGCCACCTGCTCTCAAACAGTTTTGCTGCAGTGATACATACTGTGAGTGAAATTGCCGACACGATCCACACTGCTGGGAGAATGGCGAATGGGTCACTGCTTCCGTAGTTGCTGCGCAGCGTGATTGCATAAGTCGGAATCAGCTGCAGTGAAGCCGTGTTGAGGATGATAAACAACATCATACCGTTGGATGATTGCTCACCTCTGCGTGCAGCCATTTCTTTTATGGCGGCCAAACCAAGCGGCGTGGCGGCATTGCCAAGCCCCAGAAAATTGGCAGATATGTTCATGGAGATTCGCTCCTTTATCGCCGGATCATTTTTGTAATCAGGGAACAGTCGGCAAATTAAAGGGGAGAACAAGCGCGAAAGAACACGGGTAATGCCTGCCCGATCCGCTATGCGAAGCAGGCCTGTCCAAAAGCACATCATTCCCAGCATAGCTATCGACAGCGTTACGGCTTCCTGTGCGCCGTTTTGCAGGGCATTGGCTAAATCTGCGGTTCGGCCGGTGAAAAGTGCTGTGATGATGCTGAGCAGCATCATGCCGCACCATATTGTATTTAGCATAAATTCTCCTTGTGTTATTTCTTTTCGACGTAAAGTGCTTGCAACTGCATGCTGATTTTGCTACAATGGTGGTACATTAAAACGGCGATACGCGCCGGGAAGGAGGCACATATGCTGCCGGAAGATGAAATGAGTTTTGAGACGTTCATTCTGCCTATGGAAGATGGTACAGAACAGGAATTTGCCATTCTGGATGAGTTTGAGTTTGAGGGCAAGGGGTATATTCTTGTTTCTGCGGTGGAAGACGATGAACTGTCTGAAGAACTGGTGCTGTACAATTGCGAATACGATGGGGATGATATGATTATCAACTACATCGAGGACGAAGAAGAGTACAAGCGTGTAGCCGAAGCCTACGATGCCATGGAAGAAAGCGAAGACTGATGTTTGGAGCGCCGGGGTTATTTCCGGCGCTTTTGATTTTTGCTGGAAAATGACAGTTGTTGACAACAGCGTACATTCCTTGTAAAATAACCGTGAGGGAGTGATACAATGAAGCCAACCGGTATAATTCGCCAGCTCGATTCTATGGGCAGGATTGTTCTTCCCAGCGATCTGCGAAAGAATTTGGAGTTGGAGGAACGTGATTCCGTGGAGTTTTTTGCGGATGACGGGATGATTATTCTGCGCAAATACCAGCCTACCTGTGTTTTTTGCGGAGGTACAGAGCGGTTGTTTTCCTTTAAGGGGAAAAATGTTTGTTGTGCCTGTGCGGAAAAATTACACCTGGTCGCTGAAAATAACTGATGCTTTTGAAAGGCGGTATTGAACAATGTCTTTTGGTGAAAAAATTCTTGCGTACAAAGAGGATATTCTGCGGGATCTGGCAACGGTGATTGCGATCCCGTCTGTGTGCGGTGCAGCGGAAGGGAAGTATCCCTATGGCAAAGAACCCGCCCGTGCCTTGGATGCGGTCGTTGAAATGGCCGAGAAGTATGGCCTGAAAACCAAGAACGTGGATTATTATGCTGCGCACGCTGAATTGGGCGAAGGTGAAGAACTGGCCATTGTGATGAATCACATGGATGTTGTACCTGCAGGCGAAAACTGGGATACCGATCCCTTTGAAATGGTGGAAAAGGACGGTGTCGTGTACGGCCGTGGCGTGGATGATAACAAGGGTCCTGCCATTGTTTCTCTGCATTGTTTGCGTGCCCTGAAAGAAGCCGGCGTGGTTGGTAAACGTCGTATCCGCGTTGTGTTTGGTTCCGGTGAAGAGATCGGCATGGATGATATGAACCATTATTTTGCCGAGGAGCCGTATCCCACCTATGGCTTTACTCCCGATGGTGCGTATGGTATTTGCCATTGCGAAAAGGGTATTCTGCATTTTAAGATCGTTTCCGATAAGGAAGATTCCATCGTCCGCTCCTTTGTTTCCGGTACGGTTGTGAATGCTGTACCTTACAAAGCAGAAGCTGATATTCGCTGTTCTGCCGAACAACTGCAGAAACTGACCGAATCTGCTTCTGTTGCCGAAGGCAAGTTTGAGGTTTCCTCTATCGAAGGCGGCGCACATATTCTTTCTTTTGGTAAGGCTTGCCATGGTGCCGCTCCTGCCGGCGGTTTTAATGCGGCTGCTTATTTGATCAAGCTGCTGTTCTCTGTGTTTACGGCGGAAGAAATGGGCTCTCTGCTTACTTTTGCTTATGAGAAAATCGGAACATCCTATGATGGCAGTATGATCGGCGTGGATTGCCAGGATGAAGTCAGCGGCCCACTGACCTTTAACTTTGGCATTATGAAGATGGAAAACGGCTGCGGCCGTTTGGAAGTGGATATCCGTTATCCCGCCACCCTCAGCAGCGCTCCGATGGTAAAGACCATGACGGAAGCTGCGGAAAGCTATGGCTTGGCATTTGTGAACGATATGGATGAAAAACCGCTGTATCTTCCCAAAGACAGCAAGCTTATTAATCTGTTGAAGGGTGCCTATGAAGATATGACCGGCGAGGATTGCACCATTTATTCCATGGGTGGCGGCACATACGCCCGCAGCATGAATAACCGCGGTGTGGCATTTGGCGCCGGTTGGCCCGGAGATAAGATTTCCGGCGGTGCTCACGATGCCAACGAACGTCTTTCCATTGACAGCCTGATGAAGCATGCCCAGATTTGCCTGGAAGCCATGTATCGTATGTATACCACCGATTGATTTGTTTTGAGCCGCAGTTTTCTGCGGCTCTTTTTTGAGGATACACCATGAAAAAGCCAAAAATGATTTTGTTCGATTACGGTGAGACGTTATTTCATGAAAAACCGTTCGATGCATTGGCGGGAAACCGCGCTTTGCTTGCGCGTAGCAACAGCAATCCCCGCAATATTACAGCAGAGGAGATACAAGTTCTTGCTGATGCTATGAATCGTGATATCGGTCGCGGCGGGCATCTGTCGCCGATTCAGCCGGTTACCGAAATCCCAAATCGATCTTTCAACCGCTTTCTCTATGAATATCTTGGAATTTCGTTTGATCTTACCCCGTTGGTAATGGAACAGGTATTCTTTGATGCCGCTTCCGGTGGGGCAACGGAAGAAGGAATCGATCTTTTGCTTTCATGGTTGTGGGAGCAGAATATCCGCACCGGGGTAATCAGTAATATTTCTTTCAGCGAGGCAACACTGCGTCGACGAATTGAGTCTTTTTTACCGGAGCATCACTTTGAGTTTATTATGGCATCCAGTGAGTATGTATTTCGAAAACCATCACATTGGTTGTTTGAGCTTGCTTTGCGAAAGGCAGATTTGCAGGCGGAAGATGTTTGGTATTGCGGCGATAACTTCAGCTGCGATGTGGAAGGCGCGACTGGGGTAGGGATTACACCGGTTTGGTACCAGAGGATTCCCGATGCACAGCAGACACGAACATACAATGGTATCTCGGTTTCCAATTGGCAGGAATTGCGTGTATTGCTGGAAAGCCTTAACTGAATTCAGATACAATTTGCTTTGTGCAACCGGGCGGTGAGTAGAAAAAACAGTCTAGGTGGCCGCTTTGAAGAAAGTAATGTGGCGGTTCCGGTACGGGTT
>JAFYOA010000082.1 GCA_017547865.1 Clostridia bacterium | reverse complement strand
TTGGTGGTGGTCTTTCCCACGCTGCCGGTAATGCCCACCACGGGAACAGCAAACCGATTGCGCCAGGCGCGGGCCGTTTTTTGAAGGGCAGCCACGCTGTTTTCCACCAGAATCAGTGTTTGGCCTTCGGCAGGTGCATCGTTCTGTGTGAAAGATGCGGCGGCGCCGGCGGCAAATACCTGGGGGATAAATTTATGGGCATCCACCCGCTCGCCCACAATGGGCACAAACATGGTGCCGGGGGCAGCGGTACGGCTATCGGTAATAAAGGAAGTAACCACAGCGTTTTCATCGCCGCACAGAATACGGCCGCCGCAGGCTTCTGCAATTTCTTTCACTGTCAGTTTCATAGTTGCCTCACTTCATGCTGTTGAGCACATCGCGGATAACTTCCCGCTCGTCGAAATGGTGCTTAACACCCTTGATCTCCTGGTAATCTTCCTGGCCTTTGCCTGCCAGCACAATGATATCGCCGGGCTGGGCGTTTTCCAGGCACCAGCGAATGGCTTCGGCGCGGTCGATGATCTCAATATACTTACCGTTGGTCTTGGCCATACCGGTCTTGATATCGTTGATGATATCCTGGGGTTCTTCCATGCGGGGATTATCGGTAGTGATAACAGAGAGATCGGCCATATTGCCGCAGACCTCGCCCATCTCAAAACGACGCACCTTGGGGCGATTGCCGCCGGCGCCGAACATACAGATCAGACGCTTGGGCTCGTATTCCCGCAGGGTGGAAAGAATGCTGGTCATACTGACGGCATTGTGGGCGTAATCGATGAACAGGCTGTAATCGCCGGGTACCGGCACGGGTTCCACGCGGCCTTTTACCATAACGGTGGCAAGCCCCTTGCAGATGGCATCTTTCCCAATGCCAAGCACGCGGCAGCAGGCAATGGCAGAGAGAGCATTGTACACATTGAAGCGGCCGGGAATGGCCACTTCCGCTTCGAATTCCATGGCGCCTTTCACTTTAAAAGACATGCCGACAAAACCGGGGCGGGAAACTTTCTGCGCATCTTCGGCATAGAGATCGGCGGAGGGATCGAAACCGAAGGTGGTGAGAGTGCAGGTATGGTCTTTGGTCACACCTTCCCAGGCGGGGTCATCGATGTTGACAACGCCGGTTTTGCAGCGGGTGAACAGCAGGCTCTTCGCCCACAGATATTCTTCCATATCCTTGTGCTCCACGCCACCGATATGATCCTGGGAGAAGTTGGTGAACACACCCACTTCCATGGGGAAACCATAGGCGCGGTACCGCTGCAGGCCAATGGAAGAGGCCTCCAGCACACAGTAAGCGCAGCCGGCATCAGCCATACGGCGCAGGTTCTTTTCAATCTCGTAAGATTCCGGGGTGGTATTGCCGGTGGGATAGGTCTCGCCGCCGATCTGAGCGCCCAGAGTACCAATGACACCAACTTTAAAGCCGGCAGCGGTGAGAATGGACTGCAGCATGGCGGCGGTGGTGGTTTTTCCTTTGGTGCCGGTAAGGGCAATGACCTTCACCTCTTCGGCGGGGTGACCGAATAAATTGGCGCTGATAAGGGCCAGTGTTTCGCGGGTATTGGCGGTGACCACCACAGGGGCGGGCACATCCACCGGTTCTTCTGCAATGATGGCGGCAGCACCCATTTCCACGGCCTTGGCGGCGTAATCGTGGCCATCCAGAGAAGCGCCGCGCAGGCACACAAAGGCACAGCCGGGCACCACCTTGCGGGAATCGTATACCAGGTCGCAGACTTCCACCTCACCGGCAGCGGGAGGCATGGTGCAGGGCACACCTGCGAACAGTTCATAAAGTTTCATAGTGACCATCCTTTCAGACGGAGAATCGTTTTTCCTTTCCATTATACTACTATGTTGCCCCGGATTTGTCAACCGACACAAAAGCAAAGCGCGCGGCACAAAGTTTCCTTTGCACCGCGCAGCGTTAACCTTTTTCAATTTTTCGGCCGATCAATATTTTTGGCCGTACTCCATAATAAACTCCACCAGTTCTTCATCGGCATAACTGAAATTTGTGGAGAAACTCAGCCGCAGAACGGCATTTTCGTGACCTTTGGTCAGCATTTTCACATAACGGGAATCCACTTCTTCTGCCGGCAGGGTGAACTCCAAATACATGTGACCGGTCACATAGTTCCCCTCCATTCCGGAAACAGGGGCCGTACGCAGAATTTCCATCAGCGCAGCGGTCTTTGCGCCATCGCGCTCACTGTAGCACTCGTAATTTGTTGTGGCATACAGCCTCTCTCCGTATTTCTCCTGCAGCGCTTTCAGTTCCTCTTCGTAAGCGGCGCCCCAAAGCTTTTCCAATGCTTCCAGTTCTTCCGCATACTCATACGCATCGTAGTTCATATTCCACTCGGCCAGCGTTCCTTTTTCCAAAAGCTGATCCAACAACTGACCGCGGACACCGCGGTTGCGCAGCTCCTGCACGGTTTCGATCACACGCTGTTCCGCAATGGTATAGGACATAAGATTTTCATCATCAAAACCACTGGCCAAATCACGGGGAATACGGTACTGACGGGTTACCGTGCCGCCGTTGAACAGATGATACTCGATGGTCATGGTAAAGGTATCCTGCTGATCACTGACGCCGAAAGGCGGCTGGAGCACATCTCGGGCCAGGACCTTCTGCAGGTACAGCACCGTTTCGATGTCTTCCTGGGTCTCATAGGCATCGGTCAGGTTGGAAATGTAGCGGCCATCCTGAGTGCGCAGGTACACATCGCTGTATTCACTGCGGAAATAATCCATGAAAACAACTTCGCCGCCGTCTTTGTTTTCGGCCGCGCTGTAATAGTAGTACGGGAAGTCCACCGTGATATAAGAGATATCTTTGGCGGCGGGAGCGGTGGTGCCGTAACCGAAGGCACCGAACACGCACACGGTGTAGAACACCAGGAAGGACACCGCAAAGGCACCGTAGGTGATGCAGCCACGGCCGAACCGGCGCAAACCGCGGGAATAGAGAGCTTCCACCGCGGTGTTGGCGGCAAAACCACCCAGCAATGCAAAGAGGATGAACACAAACTCCGTTTGGTAAATCAGCACGGCAATAAAGCCAAGGGCAAAAGCACAGGCGGCGGAAATGAGGAACTTCATGGTTTCTTTCACACCGGAGA
>JAFYOA010000081.1 GCA_017547865.1 Clostridia bacterium | reverse complement strand
CTGGTGGTTACCAGCATCGATAAGGATGGCTTTTTGAACGTGGGCAGTGTGGGCGGCATGGACCGCCGTGTTCTGCCCGGTGCACTGGTCAAAGCCTACGGTAAAGAAACGCTGTACGGCGTGGTCTCCTGCCTGCCGCCGCACCTGGTGCAGGGCGGTTCCGAAAAAGTGCCGGAAATTGCCGATATCGCCATTGACGTTGGCCTGACCAAAGAAGAAGCCGAAGAACTCTTCGCCCCCGGCGACCGTGTGCTGGTGCCCGCCCCGCTGGAGCGCCTGCTGAACGACCGTGTTTCCGGCACCGCGCTGGATGACCGTGCCGGCTGTGCCGCCGTTATCCTCGCCGCCAAAGAAATTGCCGCTGCCAACCCGGATCTCGGTCTGCATGTGGTGCTCAGCGCCAAGGAAGAGACCGGCGGCCAGGGTGCCAAGGTACAGGCTTTCCGTGCCGAACCCACCGAAGCCATTGTGGTGGACGTGACCTTTGGTATTCAGGAGGGCGTGAGCGGCAAAGAAGCCGTAGAACTGGGCAAGGGTCCGGCCATCGGGTACGCTCCTCTGCTGGACCGCGCTATGATGGAAGAACTGAAAGCTGCCGCCAAACGGGCAGAGATCCCCTTCCAGATCGAAATCATGGGCCGTTCCACCGGCACCAATGCCGATGCCATTGCCGTGAACCGCGAAGGCGTGCGCTGCGGCCTGGTATCCATTCCCCAGCGCAGCATGCACACCCCGGTGGAAGTGTGCGACCTGCAGGATATTGAAAACACCGCGAAGCTGATGGCACGCTATGTGCTGGGCAACTGAGGAGGGACGACAGATGGCAGATTATAAGCTTTTGCAGCGTTTGTGCGAGGCCAAGGGCATTTCCGGCGATGAAGGCGCTGTGCGCGAGATCATTCGTGCCGAAGTGGCCCCCTATGCCGAAACGATGGAGGTTTCTCCTCTGGGCAACCTGATCGTGACCGTAAAGGGCAAGCAGCCCGCCAAAAAGAAACTGATGATCAATGCCCACATGGACGAAGTGGGCTTTATTGTAACCAACATCCGCGAAGACGGCAGCCTGGGCTTTGCCTGCGTGGGCGGCATCGACCAGCGGGTGATCTTCGGCCGCCGTGTGTGGGTGGCCGGCAAGTACCCCGGCGTCATCGGCGGCAAGCCGGTGCACCTGCTGGGTGGGGAAGAGCGAGGCAAGTCCGTGCCCACCGATGCTATGGTGATCGATATCGGCGCCAAAGACAAGGCCGAAGCCGAGGCTCTGGTGATGCCCGGCGACAGCGTGACCTTTGATTCTGTGTTTGAACAGTCTCACGGCAAGATCCTCAGCCGCGCCATCGATGACCGCGCCGGCTGTGCTTTGATGATCGAACTGATCCGCGAAGGCCTGGAGTACGATACCACTTTTGCCTTTGTGGTGCAGGAAGAAATTGGCCTGAAGGGCGGCATGACCGCAGCCTTTAAGATCGAGCCCGATATGGCCATTGTGCTGGAATCCACCACCGCGGCAGATATCAAGGGTGTAGCCCCGGAAAAGCAGGTTTGCCATTTCGGCCAGGGTCCTGTGGTCTCCTTTATGGATCGCTCCACCATTTATGACAAAGAATACTTTAAGCTGGCTTTCGATACCGCCAAGGAACTGGGCATTCCCTGCCAGACCAAGACCACTGTGGCCGGTGGCAACGATGCCGGTGCCATTCATGTTTCCCGCGGGGGCGTGCGCTGCGCAGCGGTTTCTCTGCCCTGCCGTTATCTCCACTCTGCGGTGAGCATGATCGATGCGGCTGACTACGAGAACGCCCTGACCCTGGTGCGTGCCCTGGCCCGCAAAATGGCCGGTGACGAGCAGTGATCCTGCAGGTCGGCCCGCAAAACGAAGAAGAATTTCGTGCCCTGTGCGAAAATGATGCTTTGGGCACGCGGATGTACGCAACATATTTGGCCTACGGCAACGAAACGCCCGGCGTCGGCTTTTGGCTGGCGCCCGGGCTTTGCCTTGGGCAGACCGACGATACCCTGACGATTTGCGGTCTACCCGGGGAAGAACAGCTGGAAGAACTGGCCGGTTTTCTGCAGATGTTGGGTGTGCGCACAGTTGTGTGCGCGCCCGCCGCGGCTGAAAAGCTGCATCTGCATACACTTGCCCGTGGGGAAGCCATGGTGCGGCCCGGGGAAGGCGAAGTGCTGCCTTGCGGCGGCTATGCCCGGGCAGAGGCCCTGCAGCTGCGCCGCCTGTGCGGTTTTTTGCAGCGGTGCGAGACCGAGTCTTTCCGTGCCCCGGAACCCGACGGTTTTTATCTGGATTTTTCTCACCGGGTGCGGCATTTGGCGGCAGATGGCGAACTGCTCCTGCGAAACGGAGAGACGGCCGCCTGTGCGTTGGCCGGTGCCGTAACAGAGACCGACGCGTTGATTTCTGCGGTGGCGGTGCTGCCGGAATACCGGCGGCAGGGCCTGGGAAGAGAAGCTGTGCTTGCTCTTTGTACCCGGCTGGGCGGCCGGCGCTGCCATGTACTGCGGGCAGAAAACGAGAACGAAGCTTTTTACCGCTCCATGGGATTTGTTCCCCACGGGGAGTGGGTGGAAGGCGCTGTGAGGTAAACAAATGGCGAAAAAAGAACTCTGCGTGCTGACCAATATGGTGATGGTGCAGGACGGGCAGGGGCGCGTGCTGGTGCAGCGCCGCAGCGACAAAGGGTGGCCCGGGTGCACGTTCCCCGGCGGCCATGTGGAGCCCGGCGAGCCGTTTCTGGATTCTGCTGTACGTGAGGTAAGGGAAGAAACCGGACTCACCGTGGAAAACCTGCAGTTGTGCGGCGTAAAGCAGTGGACACAGCCCGGCGGCGAGTACCGCTACATTGTGTTCCTCTACAAAACGAACTGCTTTTCCGGGGAAGTGACTTCTTCCGACGAGGGCGAGGCCTTTTGGTGCCCCCGGGAAGAACTGGAAAGCCTGGACCTGGCCGAAGGCTTTGACATTATGCTGCCGGTGTTTGAAAAGGACGGCACAACAGAAGTTTTTTATACGATTGAAAATGACGAATGGCTGCACCATTACCGGTGAGGCCGCATAAGGATGGGAAAAGAATGGAAATGTATCCCTTTTACAATATCGATCCCCGCATTTTGAAGGCAGGGGAAGAGGCTATGGCCGAAGCTGCCGAATCGATGGCCCGCATTGAGGCTGTGCAGGATTACAACCAGCAGAAAATGCTGGCGGCTTTTGCCCGCGCCGGCATCAGCGAGAGCATGTTCGGCGGTTCCACCGGTTACGGCTACGATGACCGCGGCCGCGATAAGCTGGATGAAGTGTACCGCTATGCCTTTGATGCGGAAGACGCCCTGGTGCGCCACAATTTTGTGAGCGGTACTCACGCACTTACCGTGGCTCTGTTCGGTGTTCTTCGCCCCGGCGATGTAATGCTGAGCGTGACCGGCGTGCCCTACGATACCCTGCAGGGCGTGATTGGCATTACCGGCGACGGCAACGGCAGCCTGAAAGAGTGGGGCATTGAATACCGCCAGGTGGACCTGCTGGAAGACGGTACCCCGGACTATGAAGGCATTGCCAATGCGGTGGATGCCGGCATTAAGATGGTGTATGTGCAGCGTTCCCGCGGGTACAGCCTGCGCCCCTCTCTGTTTGTGGCAGAGATCGAGCGGATTGCCAAAATTGCAAAAGAAAAGAACCCCAACTGCATTGTGATGGTGGACAACTGCTACGGTGAGTTTGTGGAGAAGACCGAGCCTACGGGCCACGGCGCCGACCTGATGGCCGGTTCTCTCATCAAGAACCCCGGCGGCGGCATTGCTCCCACCGGCGGCTACATTGCCGGCCGTGCAGACCTGGTGGAAAGTTGTGCTTACCGCCTGACCACCCCCGGCCTGGGCAAAGAAGTGGGCTGCACCCTGGGTACCACCCGCGAACTGTTCTTGGGCACCTTCCATGCGCCCCATGTGACCGGCGAAGCTCTGAAGACTGCGGCCTTTGCTGCCGGCCTGTTTTCTCGCTTTGGTTACGAAGTGACCCCCCGCTGCGACGAGCCCCGTGCAGATATCATTCAGGCCGTTCAGCTGCGCACCCGCGAGGCGCTGATCGCTTTCTGCGGCGGTGTGCAGAAGGGCGCCCCGGTGGATTCTTTTGTAACCCCCGAACCCTGGCCCATGCCCGGTTACGATTGCGATGTGATTATGGCGGCGGGCGCCTTCACCCTGGGCGCATCCATCGAACTTTCTGCCGATGCCCCCCTGCGTGAGCCCTTCGCGGTGTGGATGCAGGGCGGCCTGAACTTCCACAGCGGCCGTCTGGGCGTTCTGCTGGCGGCACAATCTATGCTGGAAAGCGGCGAACTGAAGCTGTAACACTTGCCAAACGGCAGGCAATATTGTATAATAAAAAGCGCTGTGTGAAGCACACGGCGCTTGTACGCGGGTATGGCGGAATTGGCAGACGCGCTGGATTTAGGTTCCAGTGGGTGACCGTGCAGGTTCAAGTCCTGTTACCCGCACCAAATTTCCGGAATTGATCCTCGGATCGGTTCCGGAAATTTTTTGCTTGTGAGGACTTGAACCTGTGAAGGTCTGTGCGTTAAGAAAAGCGCCCGGCGGGCGGTT
>JAFYOA010000080.1 GCA_017547865.1 Clostridia bacterium | reverse complement strand
GGCGACTGCGTTGTGGTGGTGGATGACGAAGAGATCATCAAGACCCACGTGCACACCGAAAACCCGGGCAACGCCCTGCAGAAGGCTTTGGAATACGGCCAGCTGCTGACGGTGAAGATTGAAAATATGAAGGAACAGCACCGCAAAGCTGCCGAGGCCAACGAAAAGCAGAAGGCTGCTGCCGCTGCTGTCGAAGCTGCTCCCGAAGAAAAGGCTGCCCCCGTTGTTGCCGAGCCCACCGAAGATTTCGGTTTTGTGGCTGTGGCTGCCGGCGAAGGCATTCAGAACCTGTTCCGTGATCTGGGCTGCGAAGGCATTGTGAGCGGCGGCCAGACCATGAACCCCAGCACCGACGATATTCTGGCTGCCATTCTGGCTGTGCCGGCCAAGACCGTATACGTGCTGCCCAACAACAAGAACATTGTGATGGCTGCCGAGCAGACCGTTGACCTGGTCACGGACCGCGAAGTTGTCATCGTTCCCACCCGCACCATTCCCCAGGGCCTTTCTGCCATGCTGGTGTTTGATGCCGAAGCCGATGCCGAGACCAACCGTGCCGCCATGGTGGAAGCTGCCTCTCATGTGGGTACCGGTCAGGTTACCTTTGCTGCCCGCGATTCCGATTTCGGCGGCAAGAAGATCAAGGCCAACGATATTCTCGGCCTGGAGAACGGCAAGCTGCGCTATGTGGAAGACGATGTGGTGAACACCGCTGTGAAGCTGACCCGTGCCATGGTGGAAAAGGACACCGCTTTCATCACCCTGATTTACGGTGAGGGCGTGACCGAAGAACAGGCCCAGCAGGTGTACGACCGTGTGCGTGCTAAGGTGAACAGCGATGTGGAGATCACCCTGGTGAACGGCGGCCAGCCCGTGTACTACTTCATCATTTCCCTGGAGTAATTTGAAAAAATAAGAGGCAACGTCTGCGGGCGTTGCCTTTTTTCGTAACTGCTATGCAAAAACAGCAGAAAGGAGAAACCGTTATGGCTCTTTCGGAACAGAGCGTTACCACCATAAAGGGTGTGGGTGAAAAGCGGGCGGCGCTGTTTGCAAAAATCGGCGCTTCCACCATTGGGGAACTGCTGCGGCTGTACCCCCGTGCTTACGAAGACTGGAGCCACACGGTCTCCATTCAGAACACCGTGGTGGGCGAGGTGAATATCATTCGTGCCACGGTGGTGCAGCCCCCCAGCGAGCATCGCATCCGCAAGGGGATGCTGTTGTACAAGGTGCTGGTGACCGACGGCGAGACCGATCTGGTCATCACCTTCTTTAATAATCGCTATATTCCCAACCTGCTGCGGGCGGGGGAGACCTACGTGTTTCGCGGCAAGGTGGCCGGTACTCTGCTGCGGCGGGAAATGACCTCGCCGGAATTTTTGCCCCTGATGCGCGCCCAGGATATGCTGCCGGTGTACCCGCAGACGGAGGGGCTGACCAGCCGGCAGATCGCCCAGGCAGTGCAGACGGCGCTGACCATGCTGCCGGAAAGCATCCGCGATCCGCTTCCGCCGGAAATGCGGCAGAAGTTTGAGCTGTGCCATTTGCGGTTTGCGCTGCAGAATATTCACCAGCCGGAGAACAGCGGCAGCCTGGCGGTGGCCCGCCGGCGGTTGATTTTTGAGGAACTGCTAGTGCTGCAGCTGGGGCTTTTGCGGCTGAAAAGTCGGGAGAAGGCGGCCAATACCAAACTTTTAAAGCGAAACTATACCGAAGAATTTACGCAATTGCTGCCCTTTACCCTGACCGGTGCCCAGCGCCGGGCAATCGATGATGCCATGGCCGATATGATGGGGGCTTCTCCCATGAACCGCCTGGTGCAGGGTGACGTGGGCAGCGGCAAAACCGCCGTGGCGGCGGCGCTTTGCTATTCTGTGGTGAAAAACGGCTACCAGGCCGCCATGATGGCACCTACGGAAATTCTGGCTACCCAGCACGCGGAGTCTCTTTCCAAAATGCTGGAAGGCACCGGGGTGCGGGTGGCGCTGCTTACCGGCTCCGTTACTGCTGCCAAGCGCCGCAAACTACTGGAAAAACTGGCGCTGGGGGAGATCGACCTGCTGGTGGGCACCCACGCACTGTTTACGGATGACGTGTGTTTCCCAAACCTGGCTTTGGTGGTGACGGACGAACAGCACCGCTTTGGTGTGGCCCAGCGCACCGCTTTGGCGGAAAAAGGCGACCATGCCCATATGCTGGTGATGAGTGCTACGCCCATTCCCCGTACTCTGGCGCTGATGATCTACGGCGACCTGGATATTTCTATTCTGAACGAGCTGCCTCCCGGGCGCCAGCCCATCGCTTCCTACCGCATCGATTCCTCCAAACGGAACCGTGCCTACGGGTATATCCGCAAGCACATCGAAGAAGGCCGGCAGGGCTATATCGTTTGTCCCCGGGTGGAAGAGAGCGACAGCGACATGGCCAGCGTAACCGAATACGCCGAAAACCTGAAAAATAACGTGTTCCCGGATCTTTCTGTGGGGATTCTTCACGGAAAGATGAAAGCAAAAGAAAAAGATGCCGTGATGGAGCGCTTTGCCGCCGGGGAGATCGATATTCTTGTTTCCACCACCGTGGTGGAAGTGGGTGTGGACGTGCCCAACGCGGTCATTATGCTGATCGAAAACGCGGAGCGGTACGGGCTTTCCCAGCTGCACCAGCTGCGCGGGCGCATTGGCCGTGGAAAATACGCTTCCACCTGTATTTTTCTTTCCGATGCCAAGGGCGATGAAACAAACGAGCGGCTGAAAATTATGTGCAGCACCAGCGACGGCTTTAAAATTGCCGATGAAGACCTGCGGCTGCGCGGGCCGGGTGATTTCTTTGGCTCCCGCCAGCACGGCCTGCCGCAATTGCAGATCGCCAGCATGGCCGAGGACATGGATGTGCTGAAAGAAGCGCAGAACTGTGCCCGGGAATTGCTGCAGCGCGACCCGGACCTGAGCCTGCCGGAACACCGTGGGCTGCGTGCGGCGGTACGCAAGCTTTTTGCCGGTGCCGGCGGAGAAGAAAGCATCTCTATTTAAATAATTGTGAGCCGATGG
>JAFYOA010000079.1 GCA_017547865.1 Clostridia bacterium | reverse complement strand
CGTCGGAATAGAATCCGGCCACGTGGGGCGTCAGGGTCTCACCTTCGATCAAAATCAACCCGTGGGCGGTGAGTTCTTCCTTTACCACGCGGCAGCATTCTTCAAAGCTGCCCATGGGGCGGGTCTGGTCGGCATCGCCGCGCCACAGGGGAGAAAGGCCAAAGAGTTTTTTGCCGGCAAAACGCTCGGCAACGCCATCCAAAAACAGGCGGGTATGCTGCCGCAGTTCTTCCAGGGTGGCAAAGTTGCTCCAGTCGTTGGTGCCGTAGGCCACCAGTACCATGTCCGGGTCAAAGTCAATGGCGGGGTCAAAGGTTGTTTCGTGGAAGATCGCGCCGCCGATGCCCTGGATCACACTCTCGGCGTTATACAGCCGGGTGATGCCGTAGGCGAAGGAGAGGGAATCCCAGGTGGAATCGTGCCCCTGGGTAATGGAATCACCGTAGAACAGGATCTTGCGGTCGTAGGTGCAGGGGGCAAGAGAAGCGCCGTCGGCCAGTTCTGCACTTTGCAGCACACCGATGCTGTGGCTGGGGAAGACCAGCGTTACCCGGTGATCTCCGCCGCCCAGGGAGACGGTCTTGGTCTTTTCCGTTTCAAAATCCGGGGCGGTGTAGGCGTGGCACAGTACGGAATCAACGTGTACCTCAAATTTGGCGCCTTCCTTCACGGTGAAAGAAAACATGGGAGAATCGGTGACAAAATCCAGCCGGATGCCGGTGGTGGTTTCTGCGCGGAAGCCGAGGATCTCCCGGAGGGCGTACCAGGCTTTTTCCTGCTTTTCCGTACATTTGTGGAAGTGAATACCGTCTTCCCACTCGTCGATGACAAGGGCACCTACGGTAACGGAACGAATCTGATCAAGGGTAAGTTTCATATAAAGCACCTCTAATTCGATTTAACTGAAATACCATTCCGGCAGCCATTCCAACGCATTGATATACGAGAGCGCAGCGGGAGCACCGGAAATAATGGGCCAGAAGAGAATGAACAGCACGCCCATGGCAAGCACAAACACGCCCATGGCGGCATCGGTGAAGGAGAGCGACCACTTGCCCACGCAGAGCCGGGGCAGCGGGCGATCTTCCAGTTTGTGGAAGACCATGGCCACGGCGATGCACAGGAAGGGCACAGCGGCAAAATAGTGGTAAATAAAGGTAAGGCGCGCTACACCCACCCAGGGGAGAAGAGCCGCCAAAAAGCCCACGGCGGTGATCTGTGCGGTAAAATTGCGCTCGCGCAGGGCACGGAACAGCGTATACAGCATGGCTGCGGCACCGCTCCACCACAGCAGGGGGCTGCCAAGGCAGGAAAGGGTGCCCGCCAGGCCGTCGGCGGTCATGTTGGTGTTGGAGAAATACCAGATAGGCCGCCACACCAGGGGCCATTCGTACCAGGGAGAGGCAAAGTAGTGGGTGGCCTGCAGCCCGGCGTGGTACGAGAGCATATGCTTTTGGTAGTCCCAGAAAGCGCCCCACACGTTGTGCGCATTGTGCGGCAGCAGGGTAATGGGCAAAAATGCCGCAAAATAAATGGCAAACGGCACCGCAACAAAGAACAGGCAGCACCACAGGCACAGGGTGAAGCTCTTGTGCAGAACGGCGGTCCGCTGCTTTTTCTCAGCGCGCTTCCACTCGTACAGCAGCTTGCCAAAGTACAGCACCGCCAGGCCCAGGGCTGCGTACAGGCCGGTCCATTTGGCGGCGGCGCCCAAGCCGGTGAAGATGCCCGCCAGTGCCAGCGGCGGCAGCAGTTCTTTGATTGGCCTGGTGAAATCTTTCTTCACAAAAGCCACCATGGCGTCGAACATCAGCAGAATAAAGAACACCGCGTAAGTATCGATGGTGCCCACCCGGGTTTGGGTAAAGTGCATAAAGTCCAAAGCGAACACCAGCGTGCCGAACAGGGCGTATTTTGTTTTTGTGAAAAGCTGCCACAGCAGGTGATATAGCACCGGCAGCATCAGCACGCCGCACAGGGCGCCCATGCACCGCCAGCCAAAGGGGTTCATGCCAAAGAGGCGGATGCCCAAAGACATAAGCAGCTTGCCCAGGGTGGGGTGGGTGTTTTCGTAGGGTTCACTGCCCAGTACGTGCTCGTAGGCGGTGCGGGGGTGGTAAATTTCATCAAAGTAGGCAGAATTGTATACCGTGCGGTACAGCGGAACGATCTCCTGTTCGTCGATCAGGTTTTCACCGCTGCCGGAGAGCAGTTCCAGCGAAAGAAAACGATCTTCACCTTTGGCTTTGGCTGCCAGTTCGTTCAGCACAGTCTGGTCGTTCACCACGATCTTCAGCCAGGCACCCTGCGCCTGGGGAATATCCAACTGGTTCCAGCTGAAAATGGTGGTGTCGTTGGCGGTGCCGGCTTCCACCCAGTTTACGCTGTCGATGGAAGTATACACAGTGAAGTTCACGCCGCTGGTGGTGCGGCTGCTGCCGTGGGCGGCAATGCCCGGCACATAGCGGATGGAATCTGTCTTGCCGCTCATTTTAAAGATAACTTCCTGGTTCCACTGGCCCTCCCACACGGTGGTGGCCATTTTGGTGGAGCCAAGCCCGGTGAAGGAAAGCAGGGCGAACAGCACTGTCACCGCACCGACAAGGAGATAAT
>JAFYOA010000078.1 GCA_017547865.1 Clostridia bacterium | reverse complement strand
TAACTACAGCGACGCGGAAGAAACACTCTCCGGTGCGGAAAAAGTAACTTTGGCCGAGAGCACCCTGGCCGGACAGACCCGCCGATGGAAAAAAGAAGTGCGGCAGTTCCGCCGCATGGCCCCCGGCGAAGAAAAGTACCGGGAAGGCTACCGCCTGGTGCTGGAAGGCATGGTGCTGAAAAACCTGCCCGTTCTGCCCAGTGATACCCCCCTGGAAGCCACGGAGAAGATTCGCTCCCGCCTGGTCACCGTGCCGCAGATGGAAGCCGCCACCCTGTGCTACCAGGAGATTCGCTACGCGCTGAACACCAGCGACACCGATACCATTCACCTGGAAAATATTCTGCGGGTACTGGAAAATATGAAACCCCTGCCGGAAGAAATCAAATCCCGGCTTTCCGGAATCTGATAAAAAAGAAGCTGCAAGCGAAAAGCCTGCAGCTTTTTTGCTGGCGGGGCTCGCAACCACTTCACGGGTGAGTAACTGCTGGTTTTTATCTAAGCGGCCGCGCAATAGGCTCGTGCGGATGTGGTAACGTAAAAGCTTTGTCCACTTTCTCGAAAGTGGCAGGTTCCAAGGACAGCGTCCGGTTAGTTTGCGTGTGCGCAAACTAAAAAGCGGAACACGCCCCGCGTGTGGAGCGGCGCTCATCGCAATGGGCGAAACACCTTTGCCTGAGAAGCGCCCGAAAGGGTTGAATTGAACAGCTTGCTGTTCAAGAAGGGAAAAACTGCAAGAGAGTTTTTCCCTTGCAAAGCTTTTTTATTTATCCGTTCCCGGTTGACAAAGCGGCACGATAGGCAGTGCTCACCTGCCCAAAGGCTGTTTACTTTTGCACTGAAATGCACTATAATGGAAGGTAAGAATTCTTGCCGAACGGCAGAAAATGCAGGTATTTACATGAAAATTCTGATCATCACCAACCATTCCTATATGCTCTACCGCTTCCGGCGGGAACTGATCGAAGCGCTTCACCGGGAGCACGAAGTGGTTCTCAGCATGCCCTTTGTGGGCCACGAGGATGACTTTGCGGCCATGGGGCTGCGATGTATCGATACCGCTGTGGACCGCCGGGGAATCAACCCCAAAACGGACCTGAAGCTGATGCAGACCTACCGGAAACTGCTGAAAACAGAGCACCCTGACCTGGTCATCACCTATTCCATCAAGCCGAACATTTACGCCGGGCTGGTTTGCAGTTTGTTGAAAATTCCCTTCTGCGCCAACGTACAGGGGCTGGGAACCGCTTTTCAGCGCAAAGGACTGGCGCAGTTTGTTACCCTGCTGTACCGCACGGCCATGAAAAAGGCAAAGGTTGTCTTTTTTGAAAACGAAGGCAATGCCCGTGAATTTACGGACCGGAAGATTCTTCCCCGGGAAAAGATCACGGTTCTCCCCGGCGCGGGCATCAACCTGGAAAACTTCCCCCTGACCGCTTACCCGGAAAATGACAAAATCCGCTTCCTCTACCTTGGCCGCATTATGAAAGAAAAGGGCATCGATGAGTTGTTTGCAGCCATGCGCCGCCTGTACAGCGAGCTGAACGGCCGTGTGCAGCTGGATCTGGTGGGATTCTTCGATGACGACTACGAGGCCGAGGTAAAATCGATGGTGGACGACGGCATTGCCGTGTTCCACGGGTTCCAGACCGAGCCTGTCCCCTACTACGCCGCCGCAGACTGTGTGGTGCTGCCCAGCTACCACGAGGGGCTGAGCAATGTTCTGCTGGAGGCCGCCGCCATCGGCCGACCGGTGATCACCAGCGACATTCACGGCTGCAAAGAAACCGTTGACAACGGCACCAGCGGCCTTTTATGCCGGGTGAAAGACACCGATGACCTGTACCAAAAACTGCTGCAAATGGCCGCCGCCGGCCGCACAGAGCGCAAAACCATGGGACTGGCCGCCCGCCGCAAGGTGGAACAGGAATTTGAGAAAAACATGGTGGTACAAAAAACACTGGAAGCAATTTTCAAAAAATAAAACGACAGAAAAAATCCCATGGGCAAACGCTCATGGGATTTGTTTATTTTATAAGCTAGAAATATTTATTTGGCAGATCTGACCCCTATCTTCTGTAACCCTCTGTCAAACACACCTCGACACATCCGGTATGTATACATTGCTAATGCCGAAACAATTACCGTCAACACAAACAACAGCGTATGCTCAATTTTGGCAGAAAAAAATTCCGCGGATTTTTGCAAAATAAAAATAACCAATGGATGTACATAATAAGTAAAATCCGCTAACAAATGACAACCATCTGCCAGGGTACTGTGTCGTTCACAAGGCCATTCCTGCAGAAAGATGAATATACTTACAACCAGTAAATACAATCCGGGAGTAATCACAATATTATCACTTAAATTAAAATTTGTTACAATTGCGATTTCGATCAACCACAAAGCAACGGCGCTTGCCAAAAGGCCGACGTTCCATGCATGTCTATTCAATCCGCTCGGCAACAAAGATTCTACCCAATCCACAATCGCACCCGCAGAAAAAAACGGAATACCCATAAGAAAAATGCGCCGAATAACAATAAAAACATCCGATCCAAAAAGCGCAGATAAGACTGGAATCTGTAGTCCGATTGTTCGGTACGAACATCCAAGACAACCGATAATATATAGCAGCATTGTAATTGGAAACAAGTATTTTTGAAGCTTAGTTTTATAAATAAGCGTCACAAAACACGTCGCCGTAATCATAGCAGGGAAAAACCAAAAGTGATAATGGCTGCCAGTCACGAAAAAACTGTAAACACAATTTGCCGCAAAGCCCTTCAGATTCATGTGTCCCCATTTGATAAAATCCACAACATAGTAAATCAAACTCCACAAAGCATAAGAGCTTAACAATCGAAACACATATATTTTGAACTTCGAAACACCTTGTTCTATACCTCTAATGTAGTAATAACCAGAAGTAATAAAGAAAAACGGAACCGCGATGCGCGGAATAATCTCGACAAATACATATCCCAATCCATTGTTGATATCTGCAAAAGGAGAAGTATGGATAGCCACAACCAGGATTGCACAGATGTATCTAAAAATATCGATAGAACAAATTCGATT
>JAFYOA010000077.1 GCA_017547865.1 Clostridia bacterium | reverse complement strand
ATGACATCTTTGCCGCCATGGAAGAAGCCACTGCGAGCGACGATTATATTCGCCGCATGACGGATGACCCGCCGGGCAGTTCCATTGACCTTGTGGCGCGGCACCTGCGCCGCTGGATACGCGAACAGAAAAATGCATAGAACAAACCCGCAGAGCCTGAACACTCTGCGGGTCTTTTCTTTATTTTTCGTTTTTGTAATACCGCTCGTACAGCGGGGTGTTTTCCAGGGGCTGGTCCAGCAGGCCGTAGGTGGCCGGGCGGCGCTGAGAAAACCGCGTTTTGCGCATGCTCATGGAATCGATGTAATGTTGCGAGCCGTACTGCGGCGGCACTTCCGCGTGGATATCGATGTCGCAGGTAGCCACACCCTGCTCGTCCCGGCCGGTAGCAGCCACGATCCGGCCCATGTGGTCCACCACACAGCTGGGGTCACAGCCTTCCGGCAGGCGGCCGGAATAGCCCATGGCGGTGGCCACGGACACACTGTTCTCATAAGCACGGCACAGGCCGTAAATGTTCTCCCAGCCCAGGGTGGGCAGGGCAATCAGTTCCGCCCCCTGCAGGGCAAGAATACGCGGCGCTTCCGGGAACTGCATATCCCAGCACACCAGCATGCCGATCTTCCCCAGTTTGGTATCGAACACTTCAAAGCGGTCACCGTGGGTGATCTGCCGCTCTTCGCCGGCGGGCAGGTGCACCTTGCGGTGAATACCGATGATCTCGCCTTCGTCATCGAACAGCACGGCGCAGTTGTGGGCTTTTCCTTCTATAATAAGGTACAGGCCGGCCACAATGTGCATCTTCCACTCCCGGGCTTTTTCCGCAAAGCGGCGCACCGTGGGGCCGTCCAGCGTTTCGTAAATTTCCGTAAAAGGCCAGCGGGTATCGGCGCAGTTCAGGTGGCCGTTGGTGGCCTCCACCGTCACCGTCAGGTCACTGCCCCGGCGGCCGGCTTCGTCCAGCAGGGCAAAGCATTCATCCAGCGCCCGGGCGGCATCTTCTTTCAGCACGTCCAGCGGCGGTTCCGGCTGCTGCTGGTAAGCATAGCGGAATTTTTGCTGCAAAACAGAAATACGCATACGTTTCTCCTTATCTGCCCAGCACCTTCAGCAGCGCCCGGGGGTCGTTGGCGGTGATCAGATCGGCGCCTTTTTCAATGCAATAGCGCACATCTTCTTCGTTATCGGCGCAGTACATATGCATGGGCAGACCTTTGTCTACATAAAAATCGCACAGTTCCGAGCGCACGATGCTCATGTTGATGCCGAATTCCACGTAGCTGTCGTACCCGTCGAATTCCTTCATCTGGAAATCCGGGTAACCCATGGTACGGCCATTGTATTTTTCTTTAAGATAGCGGATGATACGGCCGTTGAAGGCATAGAACCAGCAGTTTTCGAACACGCCGAATTCTTTAAGCAGCGCAACGGTAAGGTCTACGTTCTCTTCGGTGTATTCTTTGATTTCCACACCCAGCTTAATGTTGGGCGCTTTTTCTTTAAAAAGCTCCAGCGCTTCCCGAAGGGTGGGCACCTGCACCTTTCCTTTATAAGTATCGCCGAATTTTTCTTCGTAGCAGGGGTCGAGCTGTTTGATCTCCGCCAGGGTCATATCCCGCAGGTGGCTATCCACGCCGCAGGTGCGCTTCGGGCTGCCGTCGTGCATCAGCACCGGCACT
>JAFYOA010000076.1 GCA_017547865.1 Clostridia bacterium | reverse complement strand
TGGCTTCCTGCTTGGCATCGGCGTCGCTGTTCACGTCTTCCAGCACATCTTCCAGCATTTCAATGGCCGTATCACGGGCCTGCTGCCGGGCCACCCGTGCTTCGCTGAAGGTCCTGGCTGCTTCCACAGCCGCCTGCGCATCGACTGCGTTCGCCTCCGGGTCGGTCTCCGCATTGGCTTCCACCGTACTCACCAAACCGGCATTCACCAGCTTGTCGCTCAGTGCGTCGCCTGGTGCTGCCGTTTGGGTAGTTTGCAAAGGAATGCCGTCTGACAAAGTCCAGTTCAGATACACCGCTGCCCCCAGCGCCAGCACCATGGATGCCAGGATCAGCTGTCTTTTTTCCAGTTTCATGGTCGATCCCCCGATTCAATTTGATAATACAACGCACACCCGGGAAGACGGGATACCAAAGGCAACGGTCACCGCTGTCACGATCCTTTCACGGATCCGGGCATCTTCTGCCCGCGGTGTAACCACCACAACACCCCGGATCTCCGGGCAGATTTCTGTCAGCTGCAGTGCTGATTGAGATCCGTCTGCGTTTTTTACGATCACATAGTTGTTTTCGGCATCTGCTGTTTCTTCCACTGCATACACCCGCTGCGCATCCCCGGCAAGCGTCACCAGAATATGGTCGTTTTCTCCGCCGGTAATGGCCGCCACAACCGGCTGCAGCCGCTGTTCCAGCAGGGCTTCCACGGCAATCTGCGGGGTCTCGCCCTCCTGCTTCGGAGGTAAATCCTCTTCCCCCTGCCCAATCCCCGCCATCAGCACCAGCAGCAAGCCGCAAAAGGCCAGGCAAACAGCCACATACAACAGCTTTTTCTGACCGGTCGAAAACAGCTTTTCTTTCCACAGTTCCAGTATTTTATCCATCGGTTTCTTCCACCTCGATCAACGTTCCGGGAAACAGCTCCTGCAGCAAACTGCGTGCCCGCTCCCGCTGAGAAGCATGGGCCGCCGTCACCCGGATCCTATCCAATACTATGTTGTCTTCTGCCGGGTTATCCGTTGTTTTGAAAAAAATACGCAGTTCCTTATAATCGATCTCCGCAGCGTGGAGCAGACCGGAGATGCAATCGTACAAAGCGCCTTCCGCAGCGCTCATCTTTTGGCGGTACACGGTCTCTGCCAGGGCTGTATCGGCTGCAAAATCAGGCAGCTGCACATGCAGAAGGGCCGTGCCGACTTTTCCCGCAGCACCGGCCAGCAGCACCAGTACGAACAAACCGGACACGGTGCGCAGCATTTCTTTGGTAAGCCCGGCAGGAGCTACCCAGCGTACCAAAGCGGTTATAAGAAGAGCCAGACAAACCACAAACGCCGCCTCTTTCACCCCACTCATGAGCTATTCCCCAGGGTAAGGATCACACCGGCGCAGATAATAAGAACAGCGGCACAGCTGATCACACAGGCAAACAGCAACTGCAGCACGGTTTTGCAGGCAGAAAACAGCCCCGCCAACCGCTTCAGACCGAAAAGATCTGCCGCAACCGCCGAAAGGAAAAGAACGAAGATCCAGGCGGCGTGCTCCGCCAGCAGAGGCACGAACACCGCCAGCAGCGCCAGCAAAACGAATACGCCTACCCCGGAGCGCAGCAGCGTAACGCTGGCCTGCACAGCACCGGCGGCATCGCTGATGAGCCCGCCCACCATGGGCACGGCATTTTTCACCACCAGTTTGGCGGTTTTTCCCGCAGCGGTATCGGCCGCACCGGAAAGCACTCCCTGCACAGAAAGCAGCCCGGTGAAAAACGTAACCGCCAGCACCAGGATCCACCGGGCGGCGGAATACACCGAACCGCTCAACCGGGAAAGTTCCGGTACAGACAGAGACGAGGCAACGGCAAAAGCCAATAGTACATACAGAAGCGGCAGGATCACCGCCTGTGCCAGCCAGGTGACCGCATTGCCGGCTGCCATCATCCACACACCGAAGGAACCGGCAGAAACCGTTTTGCCCATCGCTGCCAACACACCGCCATACACCGGCACAGCCCCCAACAGAAATGTTCCCGCACCGTGCAAAGCGGCAGCCGCGGCATCGATCACCCGGGCAAGGGGCAGTGCCAGCAGGGTAAATATTGCCATGCCGCCCAGATCTTCCGGCAGTTCCCCCAGTACCCCGGTGCGCAGCGCACTGCAGACAGCACACAGCACCACGGCGCAGAGGCAAAGCCCCAAACTATGCAGCGGTGTTTCTGCGCGCGTGCGCAAAGAAGAAAACAGTGCCGGCAGCCACTGGGCAAGCGAGGCATTCGCCGCGTTTTCCGGGGTCAGTTCCAGTTCATCTATAAAATCCCGGGCTTCCTCCGGCAGCAACGGGAGAAGTTCCTGCGCGCCGCTGGCGATGTACTGTTCGTTGAAAATGTTGTTCAGTACTTCTCCCGATGCTGTACACGGACAAGCAAATATAAAACAAAGGCACAACAGCAGAAAAAAAGTTATTCGCTTTGCAATAACTGCGCGACCACCTCTGCCAATTGGCGAAACAGCGGGACTGCCTGCACCAACACGGTGAAGCGACACAATGTTTCCACGCCAAAGGCCAGCGCGCCTTCCCCGGCATCTTTGCACAGCGCAGCCGTCATCTGGCACAAAAGGCCGATGCCCAACGTCTTCAATAAGATCCGTACCCAAGCAGCATCGGTCTCGACCCACCGCATCCACTCGGCAATAAGGTCCAGTACAGGCTGCGCGGTCTCCACCGCTGCAGCCACCGTCAGGGTGACCACCGCCAATGCCACAGGCAGGGCAAATTCCCGGCCGGTTCGTTCCAACAGCTTGATGAGAGCCACCGAAGCCAGCATCAAACCGGCAAACAAACACAGCTGTTCCATGGGGCCTCACAGGTCAAACACCGATTTCACGGTTTCGAAGAGAGTGTGGATTTCCCCGACGAGGATCCTCAAAACTACGATCAGCCCGGCCAGTGTGGTCATCATCGCCTGTTCTTCCCGCCCGGAGCGGATGAGAAGTTGGTTGAGAACCGCCACGAT
>JAFYOA010000075.1 GCA_017547865.1 Clostridia bacterium | reverse complement strand
GCGTACTATCTGCAGTATGGCGAAAAGAAAATGCTGGAAGAAACCTATGCTCCCATGCGCCGGTGGATGCAGTACCTGGAAAACCACAGCGAAGACGGCCTGGTGACCCACGAAGAAAAGGACGGCTGGTGCTTGGGGGACTGGTGTACCCTGGAACCCATTGCCATTCCGGCGGCCTATGTGAACACCTGCTATACCCTGAAGTGCCTGGGTATTCTCTGCGAGATTGCGGAGATTCTGGGCAAGTGCGAGGACATTGCCGCCTATCATGCGCGCATGGAAGTGGTGGCGGATGCCCTGGACCGTGCTTACCGCACCGGGGAAGAAGATTACTGCAACGGCATACAGGGTGCCAACGCCTATGCCGTGTGGGCGGGGCTGGCCGGTGAACTTGCCGCTAAGCGCACCGCAGAAAAATACGATGCCCTGGGGCATTTTGACACCGGGTTCCTGTGCACGGATATTCTGCTGGAAGTGCTGTTTGATTACGGCTATGCGGATGTGGCCTGCAAGCTGCTGCAAAGTGAGGAGCTGGGTTCCTTCCTGTACATGAAGCGCCACGGAGCCACCACCCTGTGGGAGAGTTGGGAGGGCGGTCATTCCCACAATCACCCCATGTTCGGCGGGTGCACCCGGCACCTGTTCCGTTCGTTGTTGGGCATTACCGGCACGCCGGGGTACGGAGAACTGATCATCATACCGAAGCTTCCGAAGGAGCTGACCGCAGCGAGCGGTTCGGTGTGTACGCCCCGGGGCGAAGTAGCGGTTGCATTTGAGCAGAAGAACGGTGCCGTGCAGTTCACCGTTTCCATCCCCGAGGGGGTCAAGGCTGCTTTTGTGTGGAAAGGCAAAACCTACCCGCTGACCGCCGGCGAAAACACATTTGCTGTATAACAAAAAAGAAGAGGCATCGGCCTGTGCGGTCGGTGCCTCTGTTTCGTTTTTTATGCCCAGTTTTGAATGGCAGCGGAAAGCCACGCCGCGCAGCCGGTCACCCGGCGGTCATAGTAGGCGGTAAAGCGCTCGTCTGCCGTGTACATCATGGCCACGCCTTTGTGTGCCTGCGGTGTGTATTGCTTCCAACTGAAGCCCAGCCACTCTTTGTGCAGGGCGCAGATGCTTTTGCCTTCTTCGCTTTCCGGGGCAAGGCCGTTTTCCACAGCCTGTTCCAGCCGCTGCAGAATTTCCTTTTCCAAAGCCTGGAAACGCTCCCATTGCTCTTCGGTCAGGTTCAGCAGCTTGCGGTTGCTTTCATTCACGGCATCGTCGCCGTATTTTTCCCGGGCTTCTTTGCCGTAAGCGGCTTCGTTGCTGTTTACCAGCTTTTCTTTAAAAGCGGCAAATTTTTCTTCGTTTTTCATTGTGTGTTCTCCTTTCACGGCGGCAATGGTTTGCTGTACGGTGCCAATCAGCGCATCGGTGCGGGCCTTTTGCAGCTGCAGTTCCCGCAAATGTTCTTCCAAAGCAGCGAGAAGATCAAAATCCTTCCGGTACAGAATCTCCCGGATCGTTTCCAGTGCAAAGCCGCGTTCCCGGTAAAAGAGGATCTGCTGCAGCAGGTCCAACTCTTTTTCTCCGTAGCAGCGGTAGCCGGCTTCTGTAAAACCTGCCGGTTTCAAAAGCCCAATTTCATCGTAATACCGCAGGGTTCGGGTGCTGACCCCGGAAATTTCGGCGATCTCTTTGAT
The DNA here is from genome assembly GCA_017547865.1 of Clostridia bacterium. The sequence continues at coordinate 6,768 of JAFYOA010000075.1, read as the reverse complement.
GCTGTACGGCATAGCCATCTGTCCTTTCGTTGTGTGCTGCACACAGCATACACCTTTCCGCAGCGTGAAAGTCAAGTGTTTTTTTAAAAATTACAGCAGTGCGCCGTTTTCTTTCAAAATCGCCTGCACCTTGGGAACATCCACCTTGTCGGTGCCCGTGCCGTTCTGTACGGCCACGGCGGCAGCTACGCCGGCGGCTTCGCCCGTGCAGCAGCAAGTGGGCATAATGCGCACAGAAGCTTGGGCTTCGTGGGTGGCAGAAAGGCAGCGCCCGGCCACCAGCAGGTTGTGCATATTTTTCACCTGCAGAGAACGCAGCGGAATGGTGTACCGCTGCCCGGCGGGGAAGTAATAGTGAGAAGTGCCGCTGCCTTCCGGGTTGTGAATATCGATATCGTAGTTGCCCAGAGCAATGGAATCTTCAAACACGGTGCAGGCCACCAGCTCTTCGCCGGTGAGAATGTGTTCGCCTTCGATCATGCGGCTTTCGCGCACGCCGATCTCCACGGCGGTGGAAAGCACGCGGCAGTTCTTGTAGGCTTCGCAGTTTGCCCGCAAAAATTCCACCAGCTCAAATACCTGCTCACGGGCTTCCAGCTCCGCGCGGGTCACATCAAACAGGTCGGTGGGGTTTAGCTTAACAATGCGGGTGGAATTGAAATGCTGCACGTCTTTGTGCAGGGTGCGGAAGGTGAGAATATCTTCGCGGGGATTTTTGATCTTGCCTTCGCTCTGGTACTGCTTGTAGAGATTCTGGATCTCCTTGCCCAGGCGCTCCACGTTGATGGCATCCGTATCCACGCCGCCCAGGCGGAAGCACAGGGTCATGGGCTGGCAGAGGTTGTCGGCTTCGCGGCCAAGCTGGTACGAACAGCCGCAGAGAACAGAGAGATTGCCGTCGCCGGTGGCATCCACAAAAGCATCGGCGGTCAGTTCGATCTTACCGGCTTTGCCTGCCACCGTAATGCTTTTTACGGTGCCGTTTTCCACATGGGCATCGATGAGCTGGGCGTGGAAGAGGATCTCCACACCGGCTTTTATCGCCATGCGGTTCAAAGCCAGCTTCAAAAGCTCTTCGTCAAAGCTCATTTCTTCGTCGTGCAAAGCGCCCAGCGCCTGCAGTTCGTTCAGAATTTCCCGGAAAATACCGGCAGAAAGGTATTCTTTTTCTTTGGTTTCGGGGTCGTGGGTCCAGTAAGGCATAAAGGGGTTCACCAGGCAGTTCACGGCGGCACCGCCAAACGCATTGCCCTGGTCAAAAACCAGCACCTTGCAGCCCTCGCGGGCGGCAGCTACGGCAGCGGCAAAACCGGTAAGACCGGCACCGGCCACAATTACATCGTATTTCTTCATTAAGAACAGCTCCTTATCGTTTAAATGATCACAAAGACAGAAGATTATTCATCGCAGTTTGCCGCATCAATGGCCAGCACCACCATCAGGGCGTGCAGTGCATCCGAGGGGAAAGCTACGTCGATTACATAGGTGTCGGTCCAGTTGAACAGCTGCTTGCCGGCATAAGCCACCGGTGTGCCGGTGCTGTCCACAATTTGGTAATCCCAGCCCATCCAGTCGCCTTCAATGTCCCACCCGCGGCAATCCAGGGTGTAGCGGGGGCGCAGAAAACTGAATTCCTTGGTGATGACGCCCACCTGCCGATCGCCTTCGTACAGGTCGAACTTTGGCAGCAGGGTGAACACCTGCTGCTGCACCGTGCCAATGTGCTCTCCGGTGTTGTCTAAAATATGCAGCTTGTGGCCCCAGGCAAATTTGCCTTCCACCGTAAACAGGGTGTTGCCGGCTTCATCGTAAATATCGTAACTGTCGAACCAGCTGAAAAACCGCTGCTTAAACAGCATTTTCATAGGCATGCTCCTTTCAGCGGTACCGGGCCATCACGTCTTCCGGGTGGGGAACCACCGGGTGCATGGCAGCGGTGTATTCTTCCAGGCCCAGGGCTTTCTTTGTGCGCTGCTGGAACTCCTTGGCGCGGGCATCCACTTCGTAGGGGTCGCATACGGAGAGCAGCCGCTTGTGGCATTCCTCCACCGTATTTTTTACAGTGGGGTCATCCGGGCAGGCCTGCAGCAGGTCGTGGTCTTCCGCCGGGTCGGCGGACAAATCAAACAGCTGGGGCATATCATAGCAGTAGTATACATACTTGTACTGCTGCCACCGCACCATAAACATGCTGTTGGGCACGCCGTGGGCGCTGTATTCGCTGAAAGTGAAATCCGGCCGCTGTGTGTCTTCTCCGGTTTCGATCAGCCGCCGCAGGCTATGTCCGCAGCATACTTCCGGCTGGGGCACGTTCATGTAATCACAGAAAGTGGGGAAGAGATCCACCAGATTCACCGGGTGTGAAACGGTCTTGGGTGTTTCGCCGGGCACACGGAAAATCAACGGAATGCGGGCAGATTCTTCGAACATATTGCATTTCCACCACAGGCCGTGGTAGCCGCTCTGCTCGCCGTGGTCGCTGGTGTAGCACAGGGCGGTATTGTCCTTCAGCCCCATGGCGTCAATGGCATCCAGCAGCACGCCGATGCGCTCGTCCAGTTCTGCAATGGCGGCATGGTAGCCCACCAGCAAACGGCGTATCGTTTCGTCCGGCAGGGGCCGGTCGCATTTAAAGTAGGTGCGCAGCCATTCCAGCGGGCCGTTCAAAGAAGTAAACGGCGGCTTCAGCGCTTCCGGTACTTCGGTGATCAGGGCATCAAAGTGATCCCAGTTTTCTTTTTTTACTTTAAAAGGGAAGTGGGGATCGAGAAAGCCCAGGTACAGCATCCAGCCGTCTTCGTTTTTGTGGTTTTCCAGCCATTCCAGGCCGGTTTTCAGCACCCGGTCGTCGTTGCTTTCGCCGGTGCGCAGGCCAACATCCCCATAGCGGTCTTCTGCGCCCACACGTCCGCGCTTTTCGCTGCGGTAAAAACAGCCTACGTCGGCCCGGCCCATATAGCCTGGAAAGGCCACATCTGTAAAGCGGTAGTCGCCTTCCGGGTGGAAATGCGTTTTGCCGATGCAGGCATAGGGCACGCCGTGGTCAGCAAACCGCTGGGAGATACCCTCCACCGTGCCGTCGTAGGGGGTGGCGTTGTCCCAAGTTCCAATGCGGTGCACAAACTGCCCGGTGAAAAAACTGGCCCGGGCCGGTGCGCACACGGGGCAGGGGGAATAGCAATTGGTGAACACCGTGCTTTCCGCCGCCAGGCGGTCCAGATTGGGTGTGGAAAGCAGCCCGCCCTGCTGCATAAAACGCATCATTTGGCCGGAATGTTCATCCGACATAACAGCGATGAAATTCATGTTCAGCGCTCCTTTTTCCTTTTTTATTATCATCGCGCAAAAACGGGCTGCCGTCAATCTTTTTTTCAAAGTTTTTAAGAAATGCCGTTGACTTTTTCTTTGCTGAGTGGTATATTTAAATTACAAAACAATAATCGTTATCGTTTTATAGGAGGGTACTATGGACGGTTTGTTATACGCTTTGGGAGGAACGACATTTACGTTTTCTATGACAGCGCTGGGTGCGGCAATGGTGTTTTTGTTCCGCAAACCTTCGGTGTCACTGCAGCAGATCTTCCTCGGTCTTGCCGCCGGTGTTATGATCGCAGCCTCTGTGTGGAGCCTGCTGATCCCCGCCATGGAAGAAGCGGAAGCTCTGGGGATGATCCCGGCGGTTCCGGTGGCGGGCGGCTTTGTGCTTGGCATTCTCTTCCTGCAGTTGCTGGACCGGGTGCTGCCCCACCTGCATGCGGATGAAAACGCGGTGGAGGGCATGCCCAGCAGCTGGCGGCGTACTACGCTGCTCATTTCTGCGGTCACGCTGCACAACATTCCGGAGGGCATGGCGGTCGGCCTGTCCTTTGCCCTGGCGGCACAGCACGGCGGCGCAGCAGAAATCTCCGCGGCCATCGCTTTGGCGGTTGGCATGGGCATTCAGAACTTCCCCGAAGGCGCGGCACTGGCACTTCCTTTGCGAAGAGAAGGCTTCTCTTCCCGCAAAGCATTTACTTACGGCGCGCTTTCCGGTATTGTGGAACCAATCTTCGGCGTGCTGGTGGTGCTGGTGGCCGGCGGTGTGCAGCCGCTGATGCCCTGGCTGCTCTCCTTTGCGGCGGGCGCTATGATGTTTGTGGCGGCGGAAGAGCTCATCCCCACGGCCCGGGGCGAAGAACATTCCCACGCGGGACCGCTGGGTGTTATGGCCGGCTTCCTTGTTATGATGCTGCTGGATACCATGCTGGGCTAAAAAAACAAACACACGGGTGCGCACAGGCGTGCCCGTTTTCTTTTTATAAACAAAAAGAATTGACTTTCGCCATTGGCAGAGGTATGATGAAGGCAGAAAACAGACAGCCCGCCGGGCTGCAAGGAGGAAATTGTATGTTCGTTGCCAAACCGCCGCTGGGGTGGAATTCCTGGAATACGTTTGCGGAAGCAATCAATGAAGAAGTTGTGATGCAGTCTGCCGACCTGCTGGTGTCGTCCGGTCTTGCGGACTGCGGTTACGAGTATATCGTCATCGATGACTGCTGGAGCCTGCGTGAGCGCGATGAAAACGGCCGCCTGGTGGCCGACCCGGTCAAGTTCCCCCATGGCATGAAGTATGTGGCCGATTATGTGCACAGCAAGGGACTGAAGTTTGGTATGTATTCCTGTGCGGGTATGCACACCTGCGCCGGTTACCCCGCCAGTTACGACCACGAATTTGTGGATGCCGCTTCTTTTGCGGAATGGGGCGTGGACTACCTGAAGTACGACTATTGCTTCCATCCTTCCACCGTGCCGGGCAAGGTGCTGTACAAGCGCATGGCAGTGGCACTGGCCAACTGCGGCCGCGATATTCTCTTCTCCGCCTGCTCCTGGGGCGCCGATGAGACCAAGACCTGGATCAAGGAAACCGGTGCCAATATGTGGCGCACCACCGGTGATATCGTGGATTCCTGGAAATCCATCAAGACGCTTTCTCTGGTGGCCGGCGATGCCATTCAGTGGGGCAGCATCAATTGCTTCCCGGATATGGATATGCTGGTGACCGGTATGTATGGCGAGGGCAACGTGGGCCTGGCCGGCTGCACCGACGAAGAATACCGCACCCATTTCTCTCTGTGGGCACTGCTGGGTTCCCCGCTGATGATCGGCTGCGATATCCGCAAAATGAGCGATGCCACAAAAGAGATCCTGATGAACAAAGAAGTTCTGGCCATCAACCAGGATGCCGCCTACAACCAGGCGTTCAACGCCGGTCCCTCTGCCAAAAAAGGCAGCGAAGACGAGCACCCCATTTATGTGCGCCTGCTGGATAACGGCGATTATGCCATCGGTATGTTTAACTTCTCCGATGAACCTTCCTCCCGCTGGAACACCTACCTGCTGCTGGATGTGATCGGCCTGCCGGAAAGCACCAGGAAGACCCTGCTGGTGAAAGACCTGTGGAGCGGGGAAGAGCAGAAGGTGACCAACGGCCTGTTCACCACCCCTGTGCCTGCCCACGGCTGCCGGTTGTTCCGTGCCAAAGTGGTGGACCGCTGAATGGCGGCCTGCCTGCAGTGCGGCCGCGCACTGACCGCCGATGAGACTGCCGTTTACCGCAAGCTGGTGAATCGGCAGGCGGAAAAGTTTATGTGCAAAACTTGCCTGGCGGCCTATTTTGAGGTGAGCGAAGCGAAGATCGACCAAAAGATCGAGCAGTTCAAGCGTTCCGGCTGCCTGCTGTTTGTACAGGAAAAAAATTAAATAAACCCGCAGCAGCCTGCCAAAACAAGCGGGCTGCTGTTTTTATTGTTTAATCTGTACGAAAAATGCAGAGGAAATCTCTTCTTCTTGACAGATTGCGAAAGGAATGATAAAGTATACTTGTTGTATTGTGTAAAATTACAGAAAGGTTGATTGCATATGAGCATTTTTATTGTAGACGAAGCCAATCGCTGTTTGAACTGTAAAAAGCCCCTGTGCCAGCAGGGCTGCCCCATCCACACGCCCATTCCAAAGGTCATCCGCACCTTTTTGGATGAAGGCTTGGATGCCGCAGGTGAAATGCTGTTTAACAATAACCCGCTGTCTGTGATCTGCTCGCTGGTGTGCGACCACGAAAAGCAGTGCGAAGGTCACTGCGTGCTGGGCCGCAAGGGTTCTCCCATCCACTTCAGCCAAATCGAAAATTACATTTCCGATACCTACCTGGACCGCCTGCATATTGAGTGCGCACCGAAAAACGGCCATATGATCGCCATGATCGGTTCCGGTCCCGCCAGCCTTTCCGCTGCGATTCTGCTTACCAAAATGGGTTACGAAGTTACCGTTTTTGAAGCAAAAGAGCGTATGGGCGGCGTGCTGCGCTACGGTATTCCCAATTTCCGTCTGCCCAAAGAAATTCTGAACCGCTATAAGCGCCCGATGCTGGAGATCGGCATCAAGTTCCGTCCCAACACCACCATCGGCGGTGCATTGCAGATCGAAGACCTGCTGCGCGACGGCTATGAGTCCATCTTTATCGGTACCGGCGTGTGGCGCCCCCGTAAGCTGGGTGTGAAAGGCGAAAGCCTGGGCAACGTGCATTTTGCCATCGATTATCTCACCAACCCGGATGTGTATAACCTGGGCAGCGATGTGGTGGTCATCGGCGCGGGCAATGCCGCCATGGACGTGGCCAGAACCGCCCGCCGCACCGGTGCAAAGCATGTTACGGTGTATGAACGTGCCCAAAAGCCCAATGCCAGCCCCAAGGAGATCACCTATGCCCAGATCGACGGCGTGGAGATCGTC
>JAFYOA010000074.1 GCA_017547865.1 Clostridia bacterium | reverse complement strand
CCTGCTCGAAGCACAAGGGGAGTTTCGCCGTCTGCGGACGGCGACAAGGGCGCTGCCCTTGACCTGCAAACTTTTGAAAAAGTTTGATCAAAACTTTTACGTTGTCCGGCTTCTTCTAAATTAAAATGCTCCCCTCCTGTTTTTCAGGAAGGGAGCAATTTTTATGCTTTTTATTTGCCGCCGTAGGCTTTTTTCACGGCGTAGTAAGCCATCTTCGGGCGGCGGTATTCGTTCACCAGGCCCTTGTTGTTAAAGCTGCGGGGACGGGACAGTGCACGCTGCACACCGCTGCGGCAGGTGCGGGTACCGGCACGCATATCGCAGTACTGCCACACCAGGGTGCCGTTCAGGCGCGGGTGGTGCATAAACAGATCCAGCATATATTCCAGAGAATCGTGCTGGTAGTTTTCCGTCCAGGTAATGGTGTCTTCCAGTTCGGTTACGCCGTAAATACCACCGGCACCGAATTCCGACATAACCACCGGCTTGTCGCCGTTGCCGGTCTCGTCCAGGTAAGCGGTCAGGTCATCGAGGAAGCCCGGCCACTCGTGCAGGGGGCCGCCGTACCAACCAATGTAATGGTTCACAGAAACGAAATCGCAGAATTCATAGCAGATATCTTTCAGCGCATGGCAGGTGGCGTAGGTGATCAGGCGGCTGGTGTCCTGCTTTTCAATGGTCTCGCGGAACAGCTTTGCCACTTCCCAGGCTGCCTGGGTAAAGGTATGCACTTCGTTGTTCAGGCCCCACACCACAATGCAGGGATGGTTGTAGTCGCGGGCCACCATGGCGGTGTGCAGCGCCACGCCGCGCTCACGCACCAGCGGGTTGGCCAGCGGGCCTTCCGGGAAGCCCCACATGGGGATCTCTTCCCAGAACATCATGCCGGTCTCGTCCATGTAGTCCAGCGTGGCTTTGGCATTGGGGTAGTGAGAACCGCGAATGATGTTGCAGCCCATGCCCTTGATGATCTCGATATCTTTTTTGGCAATCTTGATCGGCACGGCAAAGCCCCAGTCCGGGTGCTCTTCGTGGCGGTTCACGCCCTTAAAGGTGAACGGCTTGCCGTTGAGGAAGAACTGGCGGTCTTTGATTTCCACCTTGCGGAAACCGGTGCGCTCGCGCAGGGTATCGCCGGCAAATTCCACGGTGAAGGTGTACAACTGCGGGTCGTCGGTGTTCCACAGCTTCACGTTTTCAAGCACGGTGTTCAGTTCGGTTACACCGGCGCCGGAGAGCGTCACTTCTTTTTCGGCCAGCACTTCGCCGTTCAGCAGCAGGCGTACCGGGGCGGTCACTTCGCCAAAGGCATGCAGGGCAGCCTTGGCAGTGAGAACGGCATTGCCGTTTTCCAGTGTATATTCCAGCTTTACGCTTTCCACCGCGGCGGTGTCAAATTCATGCACTTCCACACTGCGGATGATGCCGCCGTAGTGGAACCAGTCCACGTTGGAGAGCGGGATGGTGTTTTCTTCGTTGTGCAGGTTATTGGTGCGCAGCACCAGGTGGTGAGAACCGGGGGCAAGATTTTCTGCCACAAAAGCAAATTCCACAAAGGGGCCGTAGTGGTAACCCAAGTGCTTGCCATCCAGGTATACGTCGCATTCGTTGTTTACTGCGCCGAACACCAGACGGGCGTTGGGCAGCACGGTGTCAAAGTCGGTTTCCAGCCACACATTGCCTTCGTAATGCAGCATGCCGGGTTCGTTGCTCCAGCAGGAAGGCACGATGGTGGGCTTTTTGCCTTCGGGCAGGGCCTCTCCCCAGGCGGCGGTGCCGGCGGGATCGGTGCAATAATACCATTCGCCGTCCAGCGCGGTGATGCGCCGGGTGGCACTTTCTTTAAACAATCTCAGCATAACAAAATCCTCCGTTTGCTTCGTTGGTTTTATTATACCAGTGTGCAGTACATTTCTCAATAAGAAAATCCTTTTGTGCCTGCCAAAGCTGCAACCTGTTTTTTGGCAATTTCACCTGTACGCAGCTAAAAAGTAAAGAAAATCCATAATTTTTAATGCAATCTTCATCGTTTGTTATTGAATTTGCAAGTGTCTTTTTATTATAATGGAAACAGAGGGAGGTGCGTGCATGAAAAGAACGATGGCCTTTCTTTTGGCTGTACTTTTGCTTTTTGCCGCCTGCGTACCCGCCGCGGCAGAGGAACTCCGCTGGGGCGAAGGGGTGGAAGGCTGGCACTATTATCCGTACCATCCCGGGCTTTTCACATTGCTGAACGACGATGCGCTGTGGATCGTGCGCGGATATTTTACAGGAAAAGAAGCTGTGCCGGACGAAAACGGCGAAGCGCAGGAATGCTGGATGTTCACGGTGAAAGAAACGCTGCGTGGAAAACCGGGCAGCGAACTGGCGTTTCGTGTGCCGGTTGCTATCGACCCGGAGCTGGCTTTGAGATTCAACACCGGCTGCAGCGATCTGCGGCCGATTCCCAATCTCGATTATATTCTCGTGTTGAATACGATGTGGATCGAAGGCGTGCAGTTTACATTTTTCGATTCGGATCAAGCGATTCAGCATCTGCCGAGTGTGGCATTCTGGGAATACCATGGTCTGAACAGCACGGCCAAAGACCTGTTCAAAGAAATAAAAGAGACTGTCCCGGCGGAAACGCTGGACGAACTGGAAGAGTTCTTCCGCGAGGCTATGCCCAAAGATACAAGCTGGCAGAAGCCGCTGATCATCGGCGGCTGGGTCGTTTTGGGTGCCGGCTGGGCGGCGTGGATGCTTTGGGCTTTGGCAAAAAAAGAAAGAGGGATGCGGCATGAAAAGGTTGATTTGCCTGCTGCTCCTTGTGTTCGCTGCCGGTCTTTGCATGCCGGTTATGGCAGAAGAAGCGCCCCGGCCTTGGGAGGAAAACGAGGATTGGTTTTTCTGCTATTCCAGCCCTCGACTGCACATGTTATTGGAGAACCACAGTGGTATAT
>JAFYOA010000073.1 GCA_017547865.1 Clostridia bacterium | reverse complement strand
GTCGGTGCCGTCGGCAGAACCTGCGGGGTCGGAGAGTTCAGACGAATTGGTGCCGGAACTTGTGCCCGGGGAGGAAGCCGACGGGGACGCGGAGGGTGATGCGGAGGGCAGCGTAGAGGACAGCGTGCTCTGGGAATCGCTGACCACAGAGGAGGTGTTGCCCACGTTGCGGCGGCAGCCGGTGAACAGCACCGCCATGGACAGCGCCAGGCAAAAGCACAGGGCTCGTTTCAGTTTCTGCATAGAAATGACCATTCCTTTCAAACGGATTTAATGCGTAAATTCTGCGCGGTTTCATTTTTCCCCCTGTGGTGCAAAAAATACATTGTGCTTTCCCCATTGAAAAGATTTGTTTCCTCTGTTATACTGAAATCATCGCAAAGGAGGCGTTTGAATTGGAAAAATTTGATTTTTTGAATGAGGCTCTTTCTCCCGAAGAACGGGCGAAACTTCTTGTGGCTCATATGACGCTGGATGAAAAGGCATCGCAATTGCGTTTTGATGCACCCCCGGTGAAACGGCTGGGTGTTCCTGCCTACAACTGGTGGAACGAAGGCCTGCACGGCGTGGCCCGCGGCGGTACCGCCACCATGTTCCCCCAGGCCATCGGCATGGCCGCTATGTTCGATCTTCCTCAGATGCAGAAGATCGGCGACGTGGTCTCCACGGAGTTCCGCGCCAAGTACAACGAATATTACAAGCACGGCGATCACGATATTTACAAAGGTCTCACCGTCTGGTCTCCCAATATCAATATTTTCCGCGATCCCCGCTGGGGCCGCGGCCACGAGACCTACGGCGAAGATCCGTTCCTCACCGCCCGTACCGGCGTGGCCTATATCCGTGGTCTGCAGGGCGATGGCCCCATTCTGAAGACCAGTGCTTGCGCCAAGCACTATGCGGTGCATTCCGGCCCGGAAGGCATTCGCCACAGCTTTGACGCGGTTGTTTCGAAAAAAGACCTGTGGGAGACCTACCTGCCTGCCTTTGAAGCTGCCGTGACCGAAGCCAAAGTGGAAAGCGTGATGGGCGCCTACAACCGCACCAACGGCGAACCCTGCTGCGGCAGCAAAACCCTGCTGGTGGATATTCTGCGGGGCAAGTGGGGCTTTAAGGGCCACATTACCTCCGACTGCTGGGCCATCAAGGATTTCCACACCGGCCATTTTGTAACCAAAACCGCACCGGAATCTGCCGCTTTGGCGCTGGAAAACGGCTGTGACGTGAACTGCGGCAACACCTACCTGCATATGCTCACCGCATACCAGGAGGGGCTGGTGACGGAAGAACAGATCACCACCGCTTGCGAACACCTGATGACCACCCGTTTCCGTCTGGGTCTGTTTGATGAAAAGAACCCCTACGACCACCTGACCTTTGCGGATAGCGATACAAAGGAACACCACGCCCTTTCTCTGAAAGCTGCGGAAGACAGCATGGTGCTGCTGAAGAACGACGGCATTCTGCCGCTGGATAAGAGCAAGCTGCGCTCCGTGGCGGTGATCGGCCCCACCGCCGACAACCGCATTATGCTGGCGGGCAACTATTTCGGTACGCCGTCGAAAACCATCACCCTGCTGGAAGGTATTCAGGAAGCCGTGGGCGAAGATGTGCGCGTGTATTATTCCGAAGGCTGCCACCTGCATAAAGATACTGTGCAGGGTCTTGCCCTGCCCGGCGACCGTGTTTCCGAAGCGGTTATTATGGCGGAGCATTCCGATGTGGTGTTTATGTGCCTGGGTCTGGATACATCGATGGAAGGCGAAGAGGGCGACCAGGGCAATGCTTACGCCAGCGGCGATAAGCCGGATCTGCTGCTGCCCGGTTACCAGCAGAAACTGCTGGATGCAGTGGTTGCCGTGGGCAAGCCCGTTGTGCTGCTGCTGTGCGGCGGTTCTGCTTTGGCCATCGATAAGGCCCACGAGCAGTGCAATGCTATTCTGGATGTGTGGTACCCCGGTGCTTTTGGCGGCCGTGCCGCAGCCAATATCGTTTTTGGCGAAACTTCTCCCAGCGGCAAGCTGCCCCTCACCTTCTACAGTGAGAAGAACACCCTGCCGGAGTTTACCGATTACGCCATGAAGGGCCGCACCTACCGCTACATTGAAGAAGAGCCTCTGTATCCCTTCGGCTACGGCCTTACCTACGGCGATGTGAACGTGACCGCCATGAACGTGGGCACCGCTGCCGCCGGCGAAGACCTGAACGTGACCCTGACAGTGAAAAACAGCGGCGCCGCCACCAAAGATGCGCTGCAGCTGTATATTAAGAACGAAGACTCTGCTTTTGCACCGCTGAACCCTGTGCTGTGCGGCCTTGCCAAGGTGGAACTGGCCGCCGGCGAAGAAAAGACCGTGGCCATCACCGTGTCGGCCGCTGCCTTTACCGTGGTGAACGACGAAGGCGAGCGCGTGCTGGATGGCAAGAACTTTACCCTGTATGGCGGCACCGGCCAGCCGGATGCCCGCACCGCAGCGCTCACCGGCAAGACCTGCGTTTCTATTAAAATTGAATTGTAATTGTTTATTGTGCCTGCCCTTCTTTGCGGAGGGCAGGACCTTTTGAAAGGCTGTGACCATATGATTTACACCGTAACACTGAACCCGGCCCTGGACTACGTTGTGCATGCTGTTTCTCTGCACACCGGCGTGGTGCAGCGGGCTACTTCTGCCAAGCTTCTGCCCGCGGGCAAGGGTGTCAACGTCTCGTTGCTGCTGCACGGGTTGGGCTGCCCCACCCGGGCGGTGGGTATTAAAGCCGGGTGGACCGGTGATGCGGTGGAGAGCGGCCTGCGGGCTATTGGCTGTGCCGGTCCCTTCTTCCCCCAGGAGGAGGGCATGACCCGCATCAATGTAAAGCTGCGCCACGGCATGGAGACCGACGTGAACCTGCCCGGCCCCGCCATGGAACCGGCTGCCTGGAACGACCTGTGCACCTGGCTGAAAGGGCTGGAAAGCGGCGATACGGTGGTGTTTTCCGGCAGTGTGCCCCCGCCGCTGGGAAAAGATGCCTACGCCGATCTGATTCGCTGCCTGCCGAAGGGTGTGCGCGCCGCGGTGGATACCGAGGGCGACCGCCTGCTGCAGACTCTGCCGCTGCAGCCGTTTCTCATCAAACCCAACCACGAAGAACTGGGCGCGATCTTCCACACAGAGATCAAAACCTACGACGATGCGGTGCTGTTTGGTGAAAAACTGCGCAAACAGGGCGCACAGAATGTGCTGATCTCCATGGGTAAAATGGGCGCCGTGCTGGTGAGCCGGGACGGCGACTGGAAGCTGGAAGCCCCCACGGTGGAGGTGCAGAACACCGCCGGTGCGGGAGATTCTTCTTTGGCGGGCTTTTTGTACGGCTACGACACGGCCGAAGGAGACGAGACCGAACGCCTGCAGGCGGGTTTGCGCTGGGGTGTAGCGGCTGGCTCTGCCACCGCGGCCAGCGAGGGCATTGCCGCCGGCGATACCGTGCGGGATGTATTTGCCCGCACCGCCCAGCCGGAGAGCATCGGCTGAATTTGAACTGAAATTTGTTTTTACCAGCAGAGCCGGTACGCGCCGGCTCTGTTTTTTATTTTAAGCAAAAATCTCTTTACACCGCCCAAAAGCCGCGGTATGATAAGGGTACAGTAACATTTTGTCGGGAGGCATTGTCATGACGCATGAAAATAAATTCGGCATGTTCATTCACTGGGGCGTGTATGCCCTCACCGGTTTGCAGGAGCAAGCCTATGCCCGCTATGATATTCCCCGCAAGGAATACGAAAAGCTTTATTTGGAATTTAACCCCGTAAATTATGACCCGGAAGAATGGGTGCTGCTGGCCAAAAAAGCCGGTATGAAGTACATCTGCTTTACCACCAAGCATCACGACGGTTTCTGCATGTGGGAGACCAAATACACCGATTACAACATTATGCACACCCCTTACGGAAAAGATGTGCTGAAAGAACTGGCTGCCGCCTGTGAAAAGCACGGCATGCTGCTTTCTCTTTATTATTCCAATCCGGACTGGCACCATCCGGATGCCTACAACCCCAACTCCACCCACCAGTGGAAGGCGGTGGACAAGGAACACGGAGATTTGGAAGTGTACAAGCAGTTCATTCGGGACCAGATTACGGAACTGCTGACCAACTACGGCAAGATCTACACCTTCTTCTGGGATATCCCCTCCAACATCAACGACCCCAGCTTTAACGAACTGGTGCGCAAACTGCAGCCGGGTGTTTACATCAATGACCGCGGCTGGGATGCCGGTGATTTTTCTACCCCCGAGCGGGATTTTGACCCCGATGCCGGCCTGAAGCCCTTTGCCCGTATGACCGAAGCCTGCAACGCCATCGATACCCAAAGCTGGGGCTACCGGGAGCTGGCGGATTTCTACTCTTACCGCTATCTGCTTTCCGCCATCGATAAGATCATGGCCCGGGGCGGCAGTTATCTTTTGAACATCGGCCCCAAAGCAGATGGTTCTTTGGACCCGACGCATGCGGCCCGCATTGAGCGCATCGGCGACTGGTACAACCGTATGGACGGTGTTTTGGAAAACCACGAGCAGGACGACACCGACTACGGCGTTCGTACCCCGCACATTGCGGTGAAGAAAAACGGTAAGACCTACC
>JAFYOA010000072.1 GCA_017547865.1 Clostridia bacterium | reverse complement strand
CTCGGCGGTATGAGTAAGAGTGAGGGAAAAGACGGCAATGCCAATGGTGAGCACCAGCAAACCGGGCATGACCAGTTTTGAGAAGCGCTCAATGCCTTTTTCCACACCAAAGTACACCACAAAGGCGGTGATGGCCAGGAAAATAAGCATGTAAACAATGGGCGAAACCGGCGAAGTGATGAAAGAAGAGAAGTAACCGTCTGCCGCGGCTTCGGTGTGCGCGCCGGTAAGGAACACGGTGGTGTATTTTAAGATCCAGCCGCCAATGACGATGTAGTATGTAATGATCAGTGCAGGCACCAAAAAGGTGAGCTTGCCAAGGAAATCCCACTTGGGATGGATGCTGGCAAAGGCGTTCAGTGCGCTTTGCTTTGTGCGCCGGCCAATGGCAATGTCGGTGGTTAGCAGGGCAAACCCAAAGGTGAGCACCAACAGCAGGTACACCAGCAGGAATACGCCGCCGCCATCCTGTGCGGCCAAATAGGGGAACCGCCAAATGTTACCCACGCCTACGGCGCTGCCGGCTGCCGCCAGAACAAATCCGATGGAACCGGTAAAGCTGCTTTTTTTCTTTGTTTCCATGACTTATACACATCCTAAATTTTGGAAATACATATTTTATATTATAACAAAGCAGAAAAAAGAACGCAACAGATTACCGCGGTTTTTCTTCATTTTTGAAAGGGTTGTCCGTGCCGAAAAAACAATAGCCCCTCCGTTTGGAGAGGCTGTTTGATCGTTTACAGATTCCGCAGGCCGGAGTATTTTTCCATGGCGTTGGCCACCGCTTCGGCGTTTTCCAGCGGGGTGCCGGGGTACAGGCCGTAAATCAGCATCAGGCCGCCCTGGGGTGTGCCGATCTTCTCCACTTCCTCGCGGATCAGATCATCGATGTCTTTCGGAGTTCCACGGAAAGTGACATCCTGGCGGTCGATATCCAGTTCCACACAGGTCTTCCCGCGGAAGTGCTCCGCGATCCAGTCAATGCCGTTGACCAGGTCCTGCAGGTTGATCACCTGGCAGCCGCCTTCAATGATGTCATCCACCAGCGAGCGGATGTCACCGTCGGAGTGCATATGCACGATCTTTCCTGCATCGCGCACCAGCTGCATCATGCGCTGGTAGCTGGGCTTAATGTACCGCCGGAACTGCTCCGGGGAGATCATGGGCCCGTGCTGCATGCCCAGGTCTTCGGGAATGGTGATCATGTCCACATCCATATCGATGTATTTTTTGATGATGGCGGTGTTGAATCGCTCAACCCCCGCAATCAGGTCGTCCAGTACGGGTTCTTCGTCGGTCATGGCATACAGAAAATTCTGGTAGCCGCAAATGTCTGTCAGCTGCAAAAAAGTGTGGCCGTGGCGCAGCCCGCCGGTGGTGAAGTTGCCCGCGGCTTTTTGGGCGGCAATACCGGCGCGTACGCTTTCCCAATTCACCGGGCCAATGCCCATGCATTTTTCCGGGTCCGGAAAGGTATAGTCTGCAAAATTTTCCAGATCAGCCAGGGGATGGCCGGTCACCGTGCCGGTCATGCCGTCAATGGGGGTCTCCCACACGCAGCCGAAATCATCGGTGAAGGGTTCGCTCTTCCGGGCCACCAGGGGCAAGTTTTCTTTCAGCCGGGGCAAAAACGTGCCGCGTTCCGGCCGTTCAAAACCGGGGAACAGCAACGGGTGCCGGGCTTTGAAGTCCAGCACATCTTCCGGGTCGTTTGTAAAATAATAGGAATTATTGATGGCATAGGTAACGGGAATGAAATCGGGTTTCTGAAAAAAGATCGTTTTCAGTACGTTTTCCCGGTTGTTGGAAGATTTCATGGAATCGTCCTCCTGCACACTGTGGTTATGGCTTCATTCTAACAAGCCGTGCCGGGAAAGTCAACAGAAAACCGCAAAGAAAAAACGTGGACGGGAATGTACCCGCCCACGTTGGAAAAACATCGCTTGTAAAATCAGAAGACCTTCAGCGCAATGAGCACCTGCAGCAGTACAAAGGCAGCGTAAATGCTCAGCAGGGTCACGCCCTGCCAGCGGCGCAGCTCGCCCTTCTTAATGGCGGGCAGGGTCATAATGGCCATCACAGCCACCATCAAGGGGATTTCAAACAGCTGAGAGGTGTTGAAGCCGAACAGCTTGCTGCCCTCCGGAATAACAAAGGGAGAGATGGTAACGGCAGCACCGGATACCAGCACCAGGTTGAAAATATTGGCGCCGATGATGTTGCCCAGAGAAAGAGCACCATGACCCTTGGCCAGGGCGGTTACGGCCGTAACCAGTTCCGGCAGGGAGGTGCACAGGGCAACCACGGTAACGCCCACAACTTCGGTGGGAATACCGGCCATGGTAGCCAGAGAAACGGAGGAGCCTTCCAGCATATCGGCGCCCACGGCAATAAGAGCGGCGCTGAGCACCAGCACGATGAGATCCTGCAGCAGGGAATGAGCTTTTTCGTCCTCTTCGTCTTCGGCTTCCACTTCCGTGGGATTCGTAAAGCCGCGGCGAATGGTCATGGTCATGTATGCGGCAAAGACAACCAGCATCACAATGCCCATCCAGCGGTCGAACCGGCCAAAGACGTACGCCGCCAGCATATAAATGGCAGCAGAACCGAAGAAGAACAACACCGGGGTGACCACCGCCTTGCGGTTGATGGGGGCAGGACGAATGGCAATGGTAAGGGCTGCAATCAGCGCGGTGTTGCAGATGATGGAACCGATGGCGTTGCCATAGGCGATGGCGCCGTTGTTATTCACGGCAGCCGTAACAGACACCATGACCTCCGGCAGGGTGGTACCAATGGAAACGACGGTGGCACCGATGATGATCTCGGGCACGCGGAAGCGCTTGGCGATTCCCACAGCGCTGTCCACAAACCAGTCGCCGCCCTTAATCAGCAGAAGGACACCGACAACAAACAGACCCAGAGAACCAAGCAGGGTGTCGGTCAGTCCGTTGTACCAGGCAAAAAAACTATCCAGCATAACAGAACTCCTTTGATTTTTAATATGACACCGGTAAAAGATGTTCCGGTGCGTTTTTGCAGGTGTTTACCTGCAGTTATACTCTTTTATAGTATAGCATTTTAAATATAAAATCAAGCTTTTTGGGGTAAACAGAGAAAATTGTCGAAATGACGGATTGCAAGCGGAATGCACGTCCCGGCTTGTGTTTTTTTACATCGCAGATTCAGATAAACGACAGGCCCGGGCGATCTGAAGCGCGAAATCTTTGAAATTAACACGCGAGGGACTATTATTATTTTCAAAATCGGCCTTAAGTCTGAATGAAAAGTAAAGAGATAATAAGTAAAAATCGACAAGTTCAAAAGAGACTTGTCGATTTTTGGTGATCCATCGGGGATTCTACCCGCGGCCGAAGCAAAGCTCCCCCGGAGCATTGCTTCCCCGCCTGCGGGCGGGTCGGCCTGTTCTCATCCCATGGAACAAGCCAAAAAACAATCACCCCATCCGGGAGACGGATGGGGCGTTCGTTTTTTGGTGATCCATCGGGGATTCGAACCCCGGACACCTTGATTAAAAGTCAAGTGCTCTACCGACTGAGCTAATGGATCGTATTTACTTTTTAACAGCTAAAATATTATAACAGCAAAACCGCCGCCTGTCAACTGGTTTTTCTTGTTTTTTGCGGCATAGGGCCGTTGCATTTCCTTAAAGAAATGATTATACTGAAAGAAAGGGGGGTGAGCGCCGTGATTGCTGTGCCGGAACAAGTAAAAAGCATACTTACGCGCCTGAATGCTGCCGGTTTTGCCGCTTATGCGGTGGGCGGCTGCGTGCGCGATTCCCTTTTGGGCCGCCCGGTGCACGACTGGGACATCTGCACCGCCGCACGGCCGGAGGAAATGCCCGGGTGCTTTGCCGGGGAACGGCTGCTGCCCACCGGTGTGCAGCACGGCACTATGACCCTGCTGCAAAACGGAGAGCCGTTTGAGATCACCACCTTCCGCTGCGATGGTGACTACACCGACCACCGCCGACCGGATTCCGTTCGCTTTGTGCGGGAATTGGAGCTGGACCTTGCCCGGCGGGATTTTACCGTGAATGCCATGGCCTGCGATGCTGCCGGCCGGGTGTTTGATCCTTTCGGCGGGCAGAATGACCTGCGGAACGGTGTGCTGCGCTGCGTGGGGGAACCGCAGAAGCGGCTGAACGAAGACGCCCTGCGCATACTGCGGGCGCTGCGCTTTGCTGCCAATTACAATTTTAAAATAGAACCTGCCACTGCCAAAGCGATGGTGGAACTGAAAGATACGCTGTGCCGGGTTTCGGCGGAACGGATACTGCAGGAACTGCGCCGCCTGCTGCCCGCTGCCGCTGCCGGGCGCGTGCTGGAAGAATTTTATCCCGTGGTGTGGGTGTTTTTGCCGGAACTGCCGGAAAACTTTGCATTGCGGCAGGCATTTGCGTGCTGCCCGGCAGAAGAAACACTGCGGTTTGCCTTGCTGCTTTCGCCTCTTGCGCGGGAGGACAGTGAATCCGCACTTCGCCGCCTGCGGGCGGAAAACGCCCTGTGCCGCGGGGTTGGGGAGGTATTGGAGCTTCTTTCGCTGCCCCTGCCGGAAGACCTGCCCGCCCTGAAACGACAGGCGGCCCGGTTTGGCCCGGCAACTTTGCGCACTGCCCTGCAGGTGCGGCAGGCAAAGGGGGAGGACACGACAGCTTTGTTGGAACGGCTGCAGCAGCTGGAAGAAGAGAACGCCTGCCTTTCCGTAAAACAACTTGCGGTGAATGGCCGGGAGCTGCTTTCTCTTGGTTTTACGGGCAAAGAGATCGGTGCGGTACAGCAGTTTTTGCTGAACGCTGTTCTGGAGGGTGCCAAAAACGAAAAAGAAGTGCTGCTTACACTGGCGGCCGAATATAAAAAATAAAACCGAAGGCCTCTGTTTTTGCAGAAGTCTTCGGCTTTTTGTTACAGGCGCTTCCACACCACCAGAACGGAATCGCTGCCGTTATTGCCGTATTCAAACACGGCAAGCTGGGTTTCGTCGGCAGCCAGACCGTAGCAGCGGTCGCTGCCCGGGCGGCAGATTTGATTGCCGTAGTACATTTTGCTGTCGTCCAGAATCCGGGCGATCTGTCCGTTGGGCAGGCGGCTTTCCAGGTTGATGTAATCACCCGGCAGCTTGTGCAGCTCGGCCACCTCGTGCATATCTTCTATGCCAAGAGAATTGAATTCACGAATGAGCCGCGCCACCAGCACATCTTCCGGCACCGGCGTTTCGTCGCACCACTCGCCCGGGGTGCCCAGCAGTGCGTTGATGGACACACCGAAGAGTTTGGAAAGCTCCATCAGTGTATCGGCAGAGGGGGTGGTTTCATCGGTTTCCCAGCGGCTCACTGCCTGGCGGGTTACAAATAGTTTTTCGGCCAGCTCGTCCTGGGTCAGGCCGTGTTTTTGCCGCAGTGCGGCAATGGCGTTTTTTATTTCCATACGGTCGCCTCCTTTTGGCCTAAGTATACCGCGGGCGGGGCGGTTTGACAAGCAACAGGTTGTTGCGGCGGGGCACGGCTCGGTTTCTGCTTTTTGGGAAAACCTCACTTGCGGGTTTTCCCAAAACCCCTTTCGAGCGCTTCCAAGGCAAAGGAGTTTCGCGTTCTGCAGAACGCGACCCGGGGACTCTGCAACTTTTGAAAAAGTTGACAAAACTTTTTCAACAATCTCGCGTCGCGGCCGCTTACTCAAATTTCGTACCGAACTTCTCCGCGACGTGGGTGCGGGCACTGCCCGCCAAAGCTTTTGCGTAACGCAATTTATGGCCGCAGAATTTTTACTTTGCAAAGCCGTGTGTTTGTGCTATGATAAGGATAGATTTTTAACACCCGAAAGGACGTGCTTTTATGCCTAAACTGGCCGCCATTGGCGAAGTTCTCATCGATTTTGCTCCCGCAGGAATTTCTGCGAAAAATAATACATTGTTCGAATGCTGCCCCGGCGGTGCCCCCGCCAACGTGGCTGTGCAGGCTGCCCGCCTGGGGGTGGAAAGCGCTTTCATCGGTAAGGTGGGCGACGATGACTTTGGCCGCCTGCTGCAGAAGACCCTGCAGGAAAACGGCGTGGACGTGCGCGGCCTGGTGCTGGATGCCGACAACCACACCACCCTGGCTTTTGTGCAGCTGGATGAACACGGCGACCGCAGCTTCAGTTTTTACCGCGATCCCGGCGCCGATACCCAGCTGACCATGGAAGAAGTGAACGAAGATGTTTTCAACGGCTGCGACCTGCTGCACTACGGCTCGCTGCTGTTCACCACAGAGCCCGGCCGTACCACCACCTATGAACTGCTGAAAAAAGCCAAGGCCGCCGGTAAGATTCTCTCTTACGACCCCAACTGGCGTGCCCCTCTGTGGAAAGACAAGGAACGCGGCCTGCAGGAAATGAAAGCCGGCCTGCCGTTCTGCGATATTCTCAAAGTTTCGGAAGAAGAACTGCCGCTGCTGACCGGCGAGACCGACCACGAAAAAGGCCTGGCTGCCCTGCACGCTGCAGGCGCGGCGGTGATCGCCCTGACGATGGGCCCGGGCGGCTGTGTTGTTTCCAACAAAGAAGGCCGCACGCACTGCCCCACCTACAACACAAAAGTGGTGGATACCACCGGCTCCGGTGATAGCTTTTTCGGCGCGTTCCTTTCCTGCATTTTGAAGAGCGGCAAGGCGCCCGCCGACCTTACGCTGGCAGAGCTTGCCGAATTTGCCGCCTATGCCAATGCCGCCGGTTCTACCTGTGCCACCGCAGCGGGGGCTATTCCTGCCCTGCCGGAAGACGAAGCGATTCGCGCCTGCATGGCCAATGTACCGCTGCTGAAATGATGTACGAAAACACCTGCACAGGCGTGTTTGAAAGCCGCCCAAACCGCTTTATTGCCAAGGTTTGGGTGGAGAACACGCTGGAAACCGTGCACGTAAAAAACACCGGCCGCTGCAAAGAATTGCTGCTGCCCGGCGCAGAAGTGACCCTGCAGCGCAGCGACGACCCCAAGCGCAAAACCAAATTCGATCTTATTTCTGTATACAAGCCCGGCCTGGGCTGGGTGAACATAGACAGCCAGGCGCCCAACAAAGTGGCGGCGGAATGGCTGCGCAGCCAAAATTTCGATGTGATTCGGCCGGAGTACACTTTTGGCGGTTCGCGCGTGGATTTTTACATGGAGCGCGGCGAAGAACGCTGGCTGCTGGAAGTGAAAGGCTGCACGCTGGAAATCGACGGCGTGGGGTATTTTCCGGATGCACCTACCCTGCGCGGCGTAAAACATTTGGAAGAACTGGCACGCGCCGCCCAAAACGGCTGGCACTGCGCGGTTGCGTTTGTTATTCCCATGCCCGGGGTAGAGGAAGTGCAGCCGAACACGCAGACCCACCCGGAGTTTGCGGTGGCTTTGCGCGCGGCACGAGAGGCCGGGGTGCGGGTGCTGTTTTTGCCCTGCGAAGTAACCGAAAACACCCTGCAGTGCGCCCGCAGCTGCCCACAGCTGCAATAACCTGCAAAAATTTTTGTTGATTTTTGGAAAAGAATGGAGTATAATAAAAATATAGGAACCATTCTTAAAATTAAGGGGGCTGCTTCCATGAATAAAAACGCCATGTTCAATTTGGGTTACGGGCTGTATGTGCTTTCTGCCCGGAGCGACGGCAAAGACAACGGCTGCATTGTGAACACCGTGATGCAGGTGACCGACACGCCCCTGCGGGTGATGATTGTGGTGAACAAAAAGAACTACACCCACCGCATGATGATGGAAACGCGGGAATGCACGGTTTCTATGCTTACAGAAGACACGCCGTTTGAATTGATCAAGCAGTTTGGTTTTCAGAGTGGGCGGGACGTGGAGAAATTTGACGGCAGCTACCAAACAGAGCGCGGCAGGAACAGCCTGCTGCACCTGAAAGATTATGTAAACGGCTACCTGAACTGCAAAATTGTGGAGACCACCGACCTTGGCACCCACACCATGTTTTTGGCAGAGGTGACCGATGCCGATGTGCTGGGCACCAGCCCCAGCCTTACCTATGCATATTACCACAAGCACACCAAGCCAAAGGCCCCGGCCCCTGCCGCCACGGCAGAGAAAAAACCGGCCTGGCGCTGCAAAATTTGCGGATATATTTACGAAGGCGACCCCCTGCCGGAAGACTACATATGCCCGTTGTGCAAGCATGGTGCAGGTGATTTTGAAAAAGTAGAGATTTAACTACGCAAAAGGCTGCGGGCCATGTGCCCGCAACCTTTTTGCTGCTTCTTCTGTGCTTTATGTCAACTCATTCAAGAACCACTCGTAGTAGGCGTGGCAGCCTGCTTCCAGGTAAAATGTTACATACTCCACTTCCCAGGTCGTTTCATTCATGGTTTCGTTACTGGAAATAGACGGGGCTATGGGGCGCACCGCTTCATAATCGGGAAGCACGATTTTGAGGTTGTCAATGTCTTCCTTGTTCATACGGGCGGTGATGTTGTAAGAAGCGATTTCTTCCGGGCTCAGCCCTTTGGAATACATCTTAGAAAGCTGAAGAGCGGGTGCATGTGTATTTCCATCCATCAAGCCGCCGCCAAAGCCAAGGCCGCCGATGTTCGAGGGGGCATCCTCACCTACGTAGAACTGATAGAATTCGTTGTAAAGGTGGGGTTTTGCTTCTCCCGGTGCCTGAAATACAATGAGGCACAGCAGCGGAGGAATGGTTTTTCCGTTCCATGTGGTTTCATCGGTGAAAGTCACCCGGATGGTCTGCTGCTTATCTTCCATAAAATACTGATCGGTGCCCAAAAGTTCCCGGTTCAGCGGCACGTCAAAATGATTTTCGTAGTGTTCGTACATGGGCATATCTTCTGCAGAAGCACCATGAAATTCTTCCGCAAATTTCAAGAAGTGGCTGCCCATGTAATCCAGGTAGGTGAAAGGTTCTGCCTTTACAAGGTCGCTTTCTTCCACGTCCATGGCTTCGCAGAATTCCGGAATGGTCATGCCCCAATAGATGTTCTCAAACGGCGGGGTGGCCCGGACTTCTTTGATGGATGTATACAGATACGCGGGTTTATCCTGCTGATACGCCCACACCAGTGTACAGATGGCAACCACAGCCAGTACGGCGGCGCTGAGGATTTGGATTTTTCTGTTTTTCAATAGCTTTTGCATAGTGTTCTCCTAAATGGGGTTAAGGGCGGCGGTAAAAAACCGCCGCCCTTTGGCTACTGATTAATAGACGTTGCCGTAGGGGTCACAGGCAATGGTGGGCTTGTAGTTGGAAATGGTTCGATATACCACACTACCTACACACATATTATAGATCAAGTCAACATATCCATGATTCCCACTACGAGTTGGGGTTTGCCGTGTGATTTCAATGGTGTATCCGGGGAACACACCATTGTTTAGAACATTTGTCGATGCGAGGACTTTAGTGCACGTGGCAGTAACACCGTCGTATTGAAAAGTGCCTTCGAGATGACTCCGGACAACATTTGCGGCAATGATTTCGTTATAAACATATACCGTTTTATAGTCGGTCACAAGTGAATACCGGGGCTCAATGAGAGGTTTATACACGGCTTCGAACGCAGTGAATTCGTCGTCGATCGGAACTACATTTGTACCGGCCAGATAGTACCCTTCCGGCGTGTCATCGATGAATGCCTGCATGGTATCTGCGGGGATTTCTGCGGTCGGTGCGGTGTCTGCAAATGCCATTGCAGACATGGACAGGGCAAGAACTAATGCCAAGATGATAGAGATTGTGCGTTTCGTTTGTTTACCTTCTTTCAAAATTTAATTTATTGTGCATATCAGCACAATTGAAGACTATTTTGAGAAGTTTTTTCCCGGCAGGATTTGTCACGGATCACGAATTCCAAGAGCTTCGGTGGCATAACCAACAATTTTATTATCCTGTATAATAATAGTTACCTTAGGATCTCTTCCCCCCTGCAAACCGGGATATTCCATGAGATGTTGGTACAACAGGCTGTCATGTAATACTTCATACAGCATTTCCGTTGTCACGAAATCTTTGATCGTTTCATCTTCATTAAACCATTCGGCCGGGTACGGCTGCAATGCATCATAACCCACTTCGTACCATTTGGTGTAGTAAGCAAGCATTTCCGGGTCGTCTTTATATAGTTCGATGCAATACTTCATGGTCTCTTCCCAAGACACTCTGGGGTCGGGCAGTTCGGGTTTTGCTTCCATACCCATCATAGCAAAGGTACCCACCAAAAGCAGGCACGCGGCCAGCAGGGCCAGCACTTTCTTTTTGGTCAGCAGGCGGGGGGCGGCCTGTTCTTCTGCCGCCGCCGCAATCAGCTCGTCGTCCAGGTATTCCATTGCTTTGGCTATTTTAGGGGTTGTCATATGTCAAAACCTTCCTTTTTCAAGTAAATTTTTAGTTTGTTTCTTGTGCGGAACAGTATGGATTTTACTTTGTTTTCGCTGTAGCCGTAGCGCCGGGCTATTTCGCTTACAGAATCGAAAAACCAGTATTTGCGTATAAACACATTGCGGGCGCTGGGTTTTTCTGTTAGCAAAAACGCATTGATCTGCCTGCCAAGTTCATCGTCTCCCGTGTGGGGGTCTACGCTGGTATCCGGCAGTATTTCTTCCAGTTCGTGCAAAGAAATTTCGCCTTCGGCCGTTCGCTTGGCCGCATTGGCTGTTTCCAGCCGTTTCAGCGCCAGGTTGCGTGTTATTCGGCACACAAACGCCGTCAGGTTCTCCGGTTCTGCCGGGGGAATGGCGTTCCACACCGCAAGGTATGTGTCGTTCACGCACTCGTTGGCGTCTTCCGGGTTGGCAAGCAGGTTGTTTGCCACTTTAAGGCACAGCCTGCCAAATTTGGCGGCGGTTTCCTCTATGGCGTGCTCGTCCCGGTTTTGGTACATGGCTATTATGCGGGTATCCTCAATCTGTTCACCTCCTTCGGGTGGTTGTTCTTACGGGGAATTGCGGGGGTATCCCATGAAAAAATGCTGTCCATTAACTCGCTTGTGCGCATCCTGTGCGCGGGGTGAAAAGCTGCGCGCGCTTCGGCGGTGATCAGTCGCCGTTGAAAGGGCCTTTCACCCCATAAGTACGGTTTTTTGCCCGCCGGTTGCGTTTTTTATAAAAAAAAGCACAGCAGAAAATTCTGCCATGCTTTTCCATCTTTTTAACCCATCAGCCCGGTTACAAAAATCTCTATGCCGATGATAATGAGAATTACGCCGCCCAGAATACCGGCCTTGCCCGCCAGTTTGGTGCCGGCCTTTTTGCCAATAAACAAGCCCGCAAAGCAAATAAAGAACGTCACGCCGCCAATCAGCGCCACCGCCAGCAGGGCTTCCCACACATTGTACTCCGCAATGGTAAAGCCAACCGAAAGTGCATCGATGGACGTGGCCACGCCCTGCACCAGCAGAGCTTTCAGCCCCACACCAGGGCATTCTTCGCATTCGCAGGGGCATTTCAGGCTGTCCCACAGCATTTTGCCGCCAATATAGCACAGCAGCAGCAGCGCGATCCAGGGAATCAGTTTTTCAAAGGCGTTGAAATACTGCACCACCGTGTGCACGCAAATCCACCCCAGCATGGGCATTGCCGCCTGAAACAGTGCGAACAACCCGGCCACACCGGCCATTTTGCGGGTCTTCATGCAGGGTTCGTTCAGCCCGTTTGCCAAAGAGACCGAGAAGGCGTCCATCGCCAGGCCCACGCCCAGCAAAATGTTGTTGAAAAAGAAGATAAATCCAAGCTGCATCGTTTGTTCCTCCAAAATAATAAAAAATAACCGGGTACAGCGCATGCCATACCCGGAGACTCAGCTTAAAAAAGGGCAGACTCCATGCATAGCGCAACTACACATGAGTCTCGCGATTAAAAACAAGCCAGGCCAGCGGCCAGTATGTTGACTTGCTACGCGTATCCGCGCTCGCTACTCCCTCATACCCGTTCATTTAACCATATTTTACCGCACTTGTCAAGGGGAAAAAACAATGTTATCCCGGCAGGCCGAACAGAAACACACACACCAGCAGAGAGGTAAAATCCACCGCCAGCACCACGGCAGCCGCAATACCGGCAATTTTCAGCCAACGAGCGGTTTTGGCTTTGGTTTCCGGCGAAAGGCGCAGCTTTGTTCCGTCTTTTTCGGCGG
>JAFYOA010000071.1 GCA_017547865.1 Clostridia bacterium | reverse complement strand
GAAGAAGCACCCTTTGAGGTAAAGTGGGAAGAACTGATGGGATGGTTTTTGGTTCCGAAGCTGGGCGAAAGGATTTCCTGGGGAATGTACGATGTACCTTCCCGCAAATGCAGCCATATCTATGATATGGCTGTTACCGGAAAGGCAAAGGTGCATGGAATCGAAGGGGTAGAGCTTATCGCTAGGGAAGCCTCTTATTCCAAAAAGAAGGAAGTAATCAACCGTACCTTTGTGGCACAGCTGACCGATACCCATTGCCGTTATTTGGCAACTTTGCGGAATGATGGTGATGTGAAAAATTATATAACCTTCCTGGATGGCGATGAATTTATGCCGGTTTGGGGCTTTGGTGAAGATAACTGCGGTAATGAGACCAATCTAACGGTGAAAGGTGATATTCAGCGTGTGGGAGATGTGGTAACCAGCAAAAAGAAGGATTTTCTGCTGGATATCGTGGGCCGCTATACCGTTACCATCAATGGGAAAAGTTACGATACCGTTTGTGTCATCGATATTGAAACCTACAATAGTGGTGTTGTTTCTGAACAATTTTTGGATAAAGACGGCAAAACGATTTTGTGGCGCCGATTCAATCGAGATGATTGGGCCATTGATCATTACAAGAAAAAGTGGAGCGAACAGCTACCGAATAATGATCGTTTGATCGTAAACGGTGTAACCTATGTGCAGTGGTACGATTGTATCACCGATTATGTTCTGTAATTGAGTTGAAGCGATAAAAAATCCCGAAAGTCGGTATTAGACTTTCGGGATTTTGATTTTTTATTTATCGATTACCACCATGCCATGTAGAGTAAATTGGTCTACTGTATAACGTAAGATACCGTTTTCATAAGTGAATTCGATATCCTTTTCTTCCGGTGCCAGATAGACACGAGAGGGAGCAGCTGGTAATTGAATGGAAACTTTTGTGTTAATTGTAATGGGAGCATCTTCGATGACTTCGGTATTACCACGCAGCTTGGTGACTGCATAGAGCAGATGGTTGACATAACGATTCTCTTCTTTCTGTTCCATCAGGGTTATGATACCATTGGAGGGAAGAGTGGTAGTCAGCGTTTTGGACTTACCCAGCAGGGCATCCAGCATATCGCAAACGATCTGCTTATGATGATAAGCACCGTGCTCGCCATATTCGCTAAACACATTCCAAGCGATATAGCCGATGCCGCCGGAGATCACAGCGCCGGGCAGAAGGCTGTTCGGATCGTTGGGGGTATTGCGATGGGAGCAGAAACGACGGAAGCTACGGTTGAAGTAGGAATCCTGCATGTGAGCCAAAATCTGTACATCGTCAGTAACCTCGATCAAGTGGCCGCGTTCATACATCAAATAGGGGGCAACGCCATTGGGGTTCATCTCATAGGTAGGTACTAAATAACTTGCATCGATTTCACTGCGACCTTGGTAGATCACGCCAAAATCGGTGAAGAACGTCCGGTTTGCGGCTGCGCCGCTGGTTTCAAACAAGCCACTTTCGCCGCTGAGGAGGATCTTGCCGCCGGCGGCCAGGTAAGCGTTTACTTTAGCGGTCAAGGCTTCGTCAAAGGAAACGATATCCGGGAAGATTACTAATTTATAATCGGCAAAGTTGCATTCCGCATCGATAATGTTGTAAAGATACTTGCCTTCCAAGAGGATGCGGTTGGCACCTACATCGGGTAGGTCGTGGCCACGATCCTGGTAGGTGGTGAAGATGGCAATATCGGTGACGGCGGTCACATCGTGGCACCACTGTTCGCGCTTTTCGATCTCTGCATAGGCAGCCCCAATCAGTCGGTAGGTAGCAGGCTCAAAGCAGCCCAGAGGATGCAGCTGATCGCCGATGGAGCATTTGGCTCCGTTGGCAACAGAAAGAGCAGTCTCATAAATCAAAGCGTTG
>JAFYOA010000070.1 GCA_017547865.1 Clostridia bacterium | reverse complement strand
ACGCAGAACAAACTCGCCCCGCACCTGCAATTCCTGCAGGCAGAACATCGGTGTCTGCCGATAGCCCACCAGTTCTGTCAGCGTATGAGCCGCATCTTCTTCCAGCACCGTACGCACAACACGATGGTCACGGTCGGTCTCTTCCATGCTGCGGCCAAGGTAATCGAAGCATTCAAACATTTTTTCAAAACCCAGGCCACGGTGCATGGTGCTGTCGCTGCGCTCCACACCGCTCAAAGAATAGCGCTCCGTATTGATGGTGTAATCGGTGGGCTCCTGAATTTCCACCAAAAGGCAGCCCCGGCCAATGGCATGGGGAGTGCCGCCGGTCACCAAAAACACGTCACCTTTTTTCACCGGGAAGCGATGCAGACAATCGAGCATTCCGGCCACATCCTGCCTGTGGAACAGCTCTTCCCAGTGTTCCCGGGTAATGCCCTCTTTAAACCCAAGATAAATGCAGGACTCTTCCCCATCGATGGTGCGGGTGTCGATGATATACCAGCTTTCCGTTTTGCCGAAAGGCGAATGGAACAGCGCCTGTGCTTTTTCCCGGGTGGGATGCACCTGCACGCCCAGCCGTTCGGCGGCATCCAGTATTTTTGCAAGCACGCCGGTGGCTTCTCCCCACCGGGCCGCGTGCCTTTCCCCCAGCATCCCCGCCGGGTCGGATTCGATCAAATCTTTTAAGTAACGGCCATCCGCGGTCTCGCTCAGGCCTTCCACAATCTCTTCCCGCCCGGCATTGGCCGCCCGCACCACAGAAAGCAGCCATTCCTCCGGAAAATGAGAATCCTCGGCTTCCTCACCGTGCAGGCGGGCAATCAATTTGCCGCCCATATAGGTACGCCAGGCATACGCCGGCTTCAAAAAAATCGGTTTGTTCACAGCCATCACCCCTCTTTCTGCCAGTGTATCACACAAAAGCCCGTTTGTCACGGCATTTTTTCTTTTCCGCAGTTTAACAATAAAAACGCCCGCCTTTCCGTTTGGAAAAGCGGGCTGCTTTTTATTTATTCATAATGTATTCGTCGATAGCCTTGGCAGCGGTTTTGCCGGCGCCCATGGCCAGAATAACGGTGGCTGCGCCGGTCACCGCATCACCGCCGGCATATACGCCCTCGCGGGAGGTGAGGCCGGTTTCTTCTTCCACGATGATGCCGCCGTGGCGGTTCACATCCAGGCCTTCGGTGGTGGATTTGATCAGCGGGTTGGGAGACGTACCGATGGACATGATGACGCAATCCACATCCAGCACGAACTCAGAACCGGGAACTTCCACCGGGCGGCGTCTGCCGGAGGCATCCGGTTCGCCCAGTTCCATTTTAATGCACTCAATGCCGGTGACAAAACCGTTCTTCGGGTCGCGCTTATCTTCGGGGTTATTGTAGCCCAGCACACGCACAGGGTTATTCAGCAGGCGGAAATCGATGCCCTCTTCCATGGCATGCTCCACTTCTTCCTTACGGGCGGGCAGTTCTTCCAGGCCGCGGCGGTACACGATGTACACTTTTTCCGCGCCAAGGCGCAGGGCGGTACGGGCAGCATCCATGGCCACGTTGCCGCCACCCACCACAGCCACCTTATTGGCTTTCATAATGGGGGTGGCAGAATCTTCGCGGTAGGCTTTCATCAGGTTGCTGCGGGTCAGGAACTCATTGGCAGAGTACACACCCTTCAGGCTTTCGCCGGGAATGCCCATAAAACGGGGCAGACCGGCGCCGGAGTCGATGAACACGGACTCATAGCCCATCTCAAAGAGTTCATCCACGGTGATGGTTTTGCCGATGACCACGTTGGTCTCGATCTTCACGCCCAGGGCTTTCAGGGTGTCCACTTCTTTCTGCACAATGGCCTTGGGCAGACGGAACTCCGGAATACCGTAGACCAGCACGCCGCCGGCCAGGTGCAGGGCTTCAAACACAGTCACTTCGTAGCCCTTTTTGGCCAGGTCACCGGCGCAGGCAAGACCGGAGGGACCGGAGCCAATGACAGCCACCTTATGGCCGTTGCTCTCGGGCTTCTGCACGGCGCCGTCCGCATGGGCGTTGTGCCAGTCGGCCACAAAACGCTCCAAACGGCCAATGCCAACGGGCTCACCCTTAATGCCGCGAACGCACTGGGCTTCGCACTGGGTCTCCTGGGGGCACACGCGGCCGCACACGGCAGGAAGAGAAGAACTCTCGGCAATGATCTGGTAGGCGGCTTCAAAGTCGCCTTCTTTTACTTTCTCAATAAAAGCAGGAATATGAATGTTCACCGGGCAGCCGTTCACGCAGGGCATATGCTTGCAGTTCAGGCAGCGCATAGCTTCATCCATGGCCATTTCTTCCGTGTAGCCGGTGGCCACTTCCAAAAAGTTTTTATTGCGCACATCCGCCGGCTGAGACGGCATGGGGTTCTTTTTGAGAGACATATTGGGCATATCACTGCACCTCCTTGGCAAACAGATTGCAGGTTTCTTCGTAGGCGTGGCGCTCAAAGGGCGCATACATATTGCTGCGGGCCATGGCTTCGTCAAAGTCAACTTCAAAGCCGTCAAAATCCGGGCCGTCCACGCAGGCAAACTTCGTTTTGCCGCCCACGGTCAGTCGGCAGCCGCCGCACATACCGGTGCCGTCGATCATAATGGGGTTCATGGAAACCACGGTCTTCACGCCGAAGGGCTTTGTGGTGGCCACCACAAATTTCATCATCACCAGGGGGCCGATGGCAATCACTTCATCGTAGTTTTCGCCGCTCTCGATCAGTTCCTTCAGCGGGGCAGTGACCACACCCTGGCGGCCGTAGCTGCCGTCGTCGGTCATCACAATGAGCTTATCGGACGCCGCTTTGAACTCATCTTCGAGGATCAGCAGGTCTTTGTTACGGAAACCGATGATGGAATGGACTTCGCAGCCCAGCTCATGCAGCTTCTGTGCCACGGGCAATGCAATGGCACAGCCCACGCCGCCGCCCACCACGGCAACCTTCTTCAAACCGTCCAACTCGGTGGCTCTGCCCAGCGGGCCTACGAAATCGCGGATGGCATCGCCCTCCTGCAGGCGGTTAAGCGCCATGGTCGATCCGCCGACGATCTGGAAAATGATGGT
>JAFYOA010000069.1 GCA_017547865.1 Clostridia bacterium | reverse complement strand
TTTTCCCGCTTTTGCGGCGTATAATTTTACTGCGTACCTGAAAGCAACGGAGGGATGGAAATGAAAAACGTCATCCATATTTTTGGCGGGTCGGGCTCCGGCACAACTACGCTGGGGAAGAAAATCTGCGACGAGCTGGGGTATTTCCACATGGATACGGACAACTACTACTGGCTGCCCACCGAGCAGAAATACACCGCCAAACGCCCGCCGGAAGAACGGCTGCGGCTGATGCTGCAGGACATACAGACCCACGAGCATGTGGTGATCTCCGGATCTCTCACCGATTGGGGCGATACGCTGATTCCCCATTTTACCCTGGCCATACGAATTGACATTGACCCGGCCCTGCGCATAGAACGGCTGGTTGCCCGGGAAAAAGAGCGCTACGGCCGCCGCATAGAACCGGACGGTGACCACTACCCGCAGCATCTGGAATTTGTAGCCTGGGCGAAAAGCTACGACACCGGCGGCGTGGAGATACGCAGCAAGGCAAAGCACGATGCCTGGCAAACGCTGCTTTGCTGCCCGCTTTTGCGCTTAAACGGCAGCAACACGCTGGAAGAAAAATTCGCGCAGGTAAAACGCGCACTGGAACAGCAAGCTTCTGCCCAATAAAACAACCAAGTGAACACTTTATTTTTATAAAGAAAAGACCTGTCCGGCTTTTGGCCGAACAGGTCTTTTGCGTATTTACACAGGGTAAACGGTATTCTGTTCGCTCAGGCAATCCAGCACTTCCCGCTGGAATTTGCGGGCATAATACTGGGCCATGGAGAGGTTCATATCCAGGTAGTTGCCGCAATCACGGGCAGAAGCGCCGGGGATCTCACCGGAGAATTCCTGCACGAAGCGGAACATTTCTTTCATCACATCGGCTATGTCCATGGGTTCCAGCTCACCCTTGAAGATCACATAAAAGCCGGTGCGGCAGCCCATGGGGCCAAAATAAATGGTTTTTTCTGCCCACACCGGGTGATTGCGCAGGAAGGTGGCACCCAGATGTTCAAAGGCGTGGATACCGGCGGTATCCATCACGGGTTCCAGGTTGGGGCGGGTGAAGCGCAGGTCGAAAGTGGTCAGCGTTTCGTTTCCGCACACATCCCGGCGGGAAACATAGATTCCCGGGAGAAGATCGATGTGATTGACAGTAAAGCTTGCGATTTTTTTCATGATAGTCCTCTGATTTAACAATTAGACTCTGCCATTTCCCTGACAAGAGTTCCAAAATTTATTTTTTTCAGAGGAAAACCTCTCTTGCAGGTTTTCCCCTCTTGAACGGCAAGCCGTTCAATTCACCTCTTTCGAGCGCTTTCTAGGCAAAGACATTTCGCTCGTTGCGACGAGCGACCAAAGGCGTTGCCTTTGGAATCCACCACCTTTGAAAAGGTGGACGAAACTTTTACAATTGTTCTTCCGCAGGCTCCGCGCTCTCCCCGTTCTTGGCACGAATATACTCATCCATGGCGTTCACAACCATTTTGGAGTAGGCCACGGCCTCCACCACGGTGCGGGCACCGTTCACCACGTCGCCGGAAGCAAAAATACCGGGGATGGTGGTCTCGCCCCTTGCATCCGTCTGCAGCAGGCCCTTATCGGTGGCTTTCAGACCCTTCGTGTTATCCACCAGCTTGGATTTGGGCAGCTGGCTGATGGAAACGATGGTGGAACTGGCCGG
>JAFYOA010000068.1 GCA_017547865.1 Clostridia bacterium | reverse complement strand
CGAACGTGACAATAGCGACAATTGATGCAACAATTTAAAACCCCCGTCTGCACAGGCGGGGGTTTTTGTATGTCGAAATCTGCAATGTTTTTGGCCGATGAATGCATGGCGGGCGAATTGACTTTTTCGTTTGAATTGCTATAATAAGGAAAATACAAGTTCTTTTTATAAGGAGCCTGATACGATGAAGCATATCGATTACCGCCATGTGGAACTGCACGATGGCTTTTGGAAAACCAAGCTGGATATGGTGCGGAACACCACCGTGCATGCGGTGTACGACCGCTTTTGCGATACACACCGTTTTTCTGCCCTGAAATGCCGGTGGAAGCCCGGTGACCCGGACCAGCCCCATATTTTTTGGGACTCTGACGTGGCCAAGTGGCTGGAAGGCGTGGCCTATCTGCTGGCGAAGGAAGAAAACAAAGAACTGGAAGCCATTGCGGAAGAGACCATTGCCGCTATCATTGCAAACAGCGATGAGAACGGCTACTTCAACAGCCATTTTTTGGTGACGGAACAGGAAAACCGCTTTAAGCTGCGTTCTCACCACGAGCTGTACTGCGCCGGTCATCTTATAGAGGCTGCCGTGGCATATTACGAAGCCACCGGCCGGGATGCTTTTTTGAAGGCTATGTGCCGCTTTGCGGATTACATTGAAAAAATCTTTAAAATTGAAAAGAGTGCGGCTTTCCGTACCCCGGGTCACCCGGAACTGGAGCTGGCTCTGCTGCGGCTGTACGGCTGTACCAAAGAACCCCGCTACCTGGAACTGGCGAAGTTCTTTATTGATGAACACGGCAACAACGATGTGGATGGCCGCCTGTACCCCCAGTACAACGAGTATTACAACCAGGATGAAATGCCCCTGCGGGAGCGCTCTACCGCCGAAGGTCACAGCGTGCGCAGCCTGTATTTGCTTTCTGCCATGGCAGACCTGGCGGAGGAGACCGATGATGCCGAACTGAAAGCCGCCTGCGAGCGGTGCTTTAAAAACATTGTTACCAGGCGCATGTACATTACCGGCGGCGTGGGTTCCACCCATATGGGCGAAACTTTCACCGTTGATTATCACCTGCCCAACCGTACCGCCTATGCGGAAACCTGTGCGGCCATTTCTTTGGCTATGTTCAGCAACCGTATGCTGCACCTGCAGCCCCGGGGCGTGTACGCCGATACGGTGGAGCGTACCCTGTACAACGGCATTCTCTCCGGTGTTTCCATGGATGGCCGTTCTTTCTTCTACGAAAACCCGCTGGAAATCGACCCGAAGTTCAATAACGTAAACACAAGCACCGAAGAAAAGGAGCGCTGGCCCATCACCCAGCGTGTGGAGGTGTTCTCCTGCTCCTGCTGCCCGCCCAACATTGTGCGGTTCATTCCCTCTGTGGCGGGAATGCTCTATGCCTACGATGAAAACACCGTGTATGTGCACCAGTATGCGGCTTCTTCTGCCAAAGAAAACGGCGTGGAGCTTACGGTGGAGACCAGTTACCCCGCCGAAGGCACGGTAAAAGTGCAGTGCAAAGCCCCGCAGAAGCAGCTGGCTCTGCGTATTCCCGGCTGGTGCCGTTCGTTTACATTGAATTGTCCCTACGAACTGAAGGATGGCTACGCCTACATTGCCCTGCAGGGCGAAAGCACCGTGGAGCTGACGATGGATATGCCGGTGACTGTAATGGCGGCCAACCGCGAAGTGCATGCCAGCGCCGGCCGTGTTGCTGTGCTGCGTGGCCCGGTGGTGTACTGTGCCGAGGGCGTAGACAACGGGGAAGACATCGCCTCTGTGCTGGTGGACCCGAAGGCGGTTTACACCAAAGGCGAGTCGGAATTCCTGCTGCCCAACCTGCACACCGCGGCATACCGCCCGGCAGAAACAGAAGACCTGTACCGGGTGGCCGGAGAGGACCTGGAGCTTGTCCCCCTGAAGCTGATTCCCTACTATGCCTTTGCCAACCGTGGCGAAACTGAAATGCACGTGTGGCTGCTGCGCAAATACGGATAAAACCAAAGCGGAAGGAGAGATCCTTCCGCTTTTTGCGTATGAGTAATTTTTGCTTTTGTGTTGGTAAAAAGGATGGACTTGCACCGGAACACTGGACACCGCCGATGGGGGTTCTTATAATGGGAGCATCCGAAAAACAGGAGGTTTTTCTCATGCGTTTATTCAAATACAAACCGTTGGATGAAAATCTGACGGCGCGGTTCGTGGTGCCGGTCGTGCTTGAAAACACCTTCACCACCTTCGTGGGGCTGGTGATCTCGCAGGTGGTCAGCACCATCAGCGCCAGTGCGCTGGTGGCGGTGGGCATGGCTACATCGGTGATGGGCATCGTCTCCGCTCTGTTCAATATGCTCACCACGGGCACTGGCATTCTGTTTTACCGGCAGGTGGGGGCAGAAGAGTACAGCGATGCCGCCGAAACCGTGGAGCAGGCCACGTTTATGGGTCTGTTTTCCACTCTTGGCTTTACGGCGGTGTGCCTGCTGGCCGCCGAACCGATTCTGCGGCTTTTTATGCCCAATGCGGAGCCGGCCATGGTGAAGGAATCCGTGGGGTATTTCTCCGTGGTGGTCTGCGGCCTGCCGTTTCAGGTGCTGCGGGGCGTGTTCGGCGCGGTGTGCCGCGGTTTGGGAGACAGCCGCACGCCGCTGGCTGCCGCTGTTTCCACCAACCTGTGCCAGCTTGTGTTTGCCTGGGTGTTTGTGCATTTCTGCCATCTGGATGAGATCGGTGTCGGGCTGGCCGGTGTTCTCTGCAATCTGGTGGGAACAGCGGTGCTGTTCCGGGCACTGGCGCGCCGCAGCGGCCGTTTGAAACTGCGCCTGCGCAATATGCTGCTGCCCCGTGCGGCCGCCTGTATGCGTATTCTTCGCATCGGTCTGCCGGTGAGCGTGCAGGGCATTTTCTCGTCATTCGGCGTTACGCTGGTCGGCAGCATGGTGGTCAGCCTGGGCACGTTTGAGAGCAGCGTGTACCAGATCATCAATACGCTGGCCGGGTTTACCGCCATTCCCCGCACGGTGTGCAGCGTGGTGATCGTGCCCGCCGTGGGGCATTTGGTGGGGGCAAAACGATACAAAGATGCCCGCAAGGCCGGCGGATTGGTGTTCGCCGCCACCTCGGCGGCCGGTGTGCTGCTGAACCTGCTGATGATCCCGTTTGCCGAGCCGCTGTGCGGGCTGTATTCCTCCGATCCCGCCACGGTGCAGGCGGCAGCCTCTCTGCTGTGGATCGTGCTGCCCACGGAGCTGGTGTGGAACGCCATGTTTGCCACCGACGGTATGCTGAGTGCCGGCGGCGATACGGTCAGCATGATGACGTTCACCCTGCTTGCTCTGTGGTGCGTGCGTGTTCCGCTGACGTATCTGGTGTGTTTTGTGTGGCCCATGGGGGCGGTGGGCGTGATCTGCGTCAACATTGTACTGGGATTTGTGCGTGCTTCCCTCGGTCTGCTGCGTCTGCACAGCGGAAAGTGGATCCGCCAAAAAGTGTGATCGTTTTTTGGAACAAACCTGCATTTTGTACATTGACTTCCCAGGGGTGCGAATCTATAATGTTTTAGGATGCGCTTTGCCCGAAAAGGAGTCTTGTTATGTTAATGTTTGCGCGCCGGGAGGCGTTGGATGAAAGTCTGAAATTGCGGTTTGTGCTGCCAGTTGTATTGGAGAATGCATTTACAATTTTCATCGGCCTGGCGATCTCCCAGGTGGTCAGTACCATCAGCGCCAGCGCGCTGGCGGCCATTGGCATGGCTACGTCTTTGGTGGCGGTGCCCACCGGCTTTTTGGGGATGATCGGTACTGGCGCCGGAATTATTGTTTCCCGCCATGTGGGTGCCGGCGAATACAAAGAAGCCGCCGAAGCCACCGAGCAGGCTACGCTGCTTTCTGTGGTTGTAACCACTGTGGTGATGACTGCCTGCCTGTTGGGGGCAGAACCCCTGCTGCGCCTGATGATGCCTACAGCAGAAGATGCCCTTTTTGGTGAAGCAAAACGATATTTTGTTTTGATGATGTGCAGCCTGCCGTTTCAGATTTTATCGGCAACCTTTGGCAGTGTTTGCCGTGGGCTGGGGAACAGCAGGGTGCCTATGGCCACCGCTCTGGTGACCAATGTTTGCCAGCTGGTGTTTTCCTGGATATTTGTAAACGGTTTTGACTG
>JAFYOA010000067.1 GCA_017547865.1 Clostridia bacterium | reverse complement strand
GTTGTACACCATTCGCATGGTGTTGCCGCTGGTACGCAGTGTGTCTTCTATACGGGAGACCACGCGGCCCTGAAAGGTAAAGGCGGTCATCAGCACCGCCAGCAGGGCACCGATGATGCCCATCAGCAGCAGGTTGAAAGTGATTTTGCGTCCCATATCAGAAATCCAGCTTGTAGCCCACGTTGCGCACTGTTTTTATACAGGTACCGCGGGAACCGAGTTTTTGCCGCAGGGTTTTGATATGCATATCCACGGTACGGGTCTCACCGTCAAATTCAAACCCCCACACTTTGCTCAGCAGTGTCTCGCGGGAAAGCACTATGCCGCGGTTCATCATCATATATTTCAGCAGTTCATATTCTTTGTAGGTCAAATCCCGGGGACTTCCGTCCACACTCACGGTGCGCTTGGTGTCGTCCATGGCAATGCCGCCGTAAGTGATCATTTCCGGTTCTTCTTTGGCTGCGGTGCGCCGCAGCAGCGCTTTTACGCGGGAAACAAATTCCAGAATGCCAAAAGGCTTGGAAATATAATC
Organism: Clostridia bacterium; assembly: GCA_017547865.1. The sequence continues at coordinate 8,720 of JAFYOA010000067.1, read as the reverse complement.
GTCGGCGCCCATATCCAGGCCGCGTACACGGTCAATTTCACTGCCCTTGGCGGTGATGAGCATGATCGGAATGTTTTCCGTGCGTTTGGCTTCGCGCAGGGTGCGAAGAATCTGCAGGCCGTCGGTGCCCGGCAGCATAATATCCAGCAGGATCAGATCCGGCAGATTTTTCCCCAGTTCTTCCATAAACGGGGCGCCGTCGGCAAACTCCTGCACTTCGTAACCGCTGTTGGTCAGTGCATAGCTTTCCATGCGGCGAATGTCGGCGTCATCCTCCACAATAAAAATCTTCATAGTCGGTCAACTCCTTGGCGGCAAACCAAAGCCGCCCTGTGATACGTTCATTATACCATGTTGATTTGCGAAAAGTAAACAGCAGCCAGGGGGAAACCCACCTGCTTTTATTGAAAAAATCAAGGAAAATCCTGCATTTGTAAAAGGTGTGTAAAATCGAACAAAAAAGCAGAGCGCACGTTGCATGCGCTCTGCGGAATGTTGAACGATGGGATCAGGCGTGGACTACGATGATCTTCTTGCCGTTCTCTGTTTTTTCGGCATAAGGCTGGCCTTCACTCAGGTAGTCCAGTACATCGGCGGTGCGGTACTGGCCGCCCTGAATCCGGAACGAACCTTCTTCGTGAGAAAGATGGGTGAAGACACCGCCGCGCAGGTTAACCGTACCGTAGTAAGAGGTGACGAAATTCTTGAATTCGCCGCCCAGAATCACGAGGGTCTTTTCCTTTTCATAAGAGTAAACGATGTTGCGGAACTCACCGTTGTGGATCGTGCTGTCTTCGTAGAAGAACAGGCTGGAACCGAAGGTGCCGCCGTAAATATCGCTTTTGCCGCGCATGTAAACAGGGGAGGTGAAGGTGCCGGATTCCACCAGGCCATCGCCGTAGCCGTACACAATGCCGGTGAAACGGCCTGTGCGGATGGTGAGGCCGTTGCCAGCGTACACAGGACCGCTGAAGTTGCCGTCTTCGATCAGCACAGCACCGATCTCGGAACGCACCTTGCCGGTACTGGAGATGTATTTTACGTGCAGGTCGCCGTCGGCAGTGAACACACCGGCGTTGGTCTTGGCGTCTTCCACCAGAATGTTGCCGCTGTCCAGATCGATCTCGGCGTTGGTGAAGGTGCCGGAGTGCACAACCAGTTCCATGTGGCCGTCGATGTAGCTGGAGCCGTTGTGAGAAAGCAGGGTGTTGCCGGTCATTTCCATGGAAGAACCCTCTGCGCCGGTAAGCACACGTACACCGTCCGACAGGGTGGTGACAATGCAGCCGTTCATATCCACATGGCCGCTGTTGTGCAGCAGGGTCACGGCGCCGTCCACAAGGTGGGTCAGGGCAACGTTGGTCAGCTGCAGATTGGCGCCGGGGTAAACTTCGGCAATGGTCTGGGAAGCTTCCACACGGCCCAGCTGCTTGTGGTCGGTTACCAGCAGGGTGCCGGCTTCCACGCGAAAGACCGGGCGGCGGCCGCCGCTGGAGGCAATGCTCTCCTGGGTAATGACATGACCGTTCAGGTCGAATGTGGTATCGCCGGTGATGACAAAGCTGGTGGAAGAAGCAACGCGGATGGGCAGCAGTACGTCTTCTTCCAGAGCATAGTCGCCATCCAGGTACAGTTCAAAGTGCAGGGTGCTGTATTTGTATTCCAAGGAAGTCATGGTGGCCAGCACCTGGGTCAGCGTGCCGGTAATCGTGTCGTCCACCACGGTGTTCGGGTCGCCGATGGCGCCGTATACACGGGCGGTCACACGGCCGTTGTAGTGGTAGGTGTCCATCATGGTGTTTACCACCATGTTGTTGGCACAGGTCACTTCACCGGTCTCGTAACCGGCGGCCACCAGGGTCACGGGTTTACTCACGGTCACGGGCTCGGTGTTATCGGTGGTCAGGGTAATGCTGTCGCCGGGCAGGGCGGCTTCCAGCGCAGCTGCCAGGCTGATGTACCGGTCGGCGCCGATGATGGCTTTGGTGGGCTGCACGCTGGTCTTTGCGGCGGCGGTCAGCAGACCGGCACGCACAGAGATCTCGGTTTCGCCCTGGGTCATGGCAGAAATCTCACCGCCCAGCACGGTGGCAACGGCGGGGTCTGCAGAACGCCACACCAGGCCGGGCCATCCTTCGTGGGTGGTACCGTCTTCAAAGTGAACGGTCACGGCGGGGGTCTGCACAGCGCCAACGGCGAAAATTACATCGCCGATCTCAATGCTTTCCAGCACACCGGCAGAGACATCCAGGCCGCCTTCGATGGGCTGCACCAGGGTGGTCAGGTTGTCGGCATCGGTCACGCTCAGGGCATCGGCGGTCTCACCGTTGCCGGCAGAACAAATGCCTGCGGTAAGGGCTGCGAATTCGCCGCCGTTCTCACGCAGAACAGTTACCGTTGCGGCGGCAATGTCTTTCTGGTGCTCGGTGTAGTTGTCAATGGTGAACACCGCTTCGGCTGCACCGCTTACGGTGATGGTGCTCACACTGCCGTTGGTTTCAAAGGTTGCGGTGTAGTCGTTGAGGCTGAGCTGATCTTTACCCGTATAATATTCCTTGGCCAGGGTTTCGAGGTCTTTATCGGAAAGCTTCGTGCTCTGCAGAAGCTGCAGCGCCTTGTCTACGGTATGGACGGCCTGGATACGGGCGCGCATGGCATCGGCCGGGTCTGTGCTGTTGGTGAGAGAAAGCTTTACGGCGTTAGCCCAGGCAGAACTGTCGGTGACTTTTACGGCATCGGCCACACCAACGGAAAGCAGGGTGCGGGCGGTGGCGCTGAGGGTAAGGTTGCCGCTGTATACGGTGGCTGTGCCGTATACGGTGCCGTTTTCGGTGTAGTTACCGCTTTGTACCACGGCTACATCCATTACAGAGGCAGAACCAGTGTACAGGGCGTTGGGGGTATCGATGATGACCATGCCGGTGACCAGACCGTTTTTCACGGTGGTGTCGGCGGTCTGCTTATGCTGTACGGTCACATTGCCCAGCACGCTGTGGCCGTTCAGATCCAGCTGCAGAGGGGAGGAGAATACCACATCGCCCTCCACGCTGGCGGTGAGCACGTAATGCACGTTGGGAAAAGCCCACTTAAAGTCGCTGCTGTCATCCACCGGGGCAAAATAGATGGTGCCGTCTTCCAGAGAACGACCGGTGAAATCCTTGGGGCGGGAGGTGGGGGCAAGGATCTTGCCTTTCTTGTCGGCCAAAACAAAGCAGTTGTCGTTCTGGTTCCACAGCAGGGTGAATTTGCCGGAACGCTGCAGGTCTTCGGCGGTATAGCCTTTGGCTTCAATGATCTCCAGCGCACGGCTCAGGGTGGCGGCTTTGTCGTTGTGGCCTTCGCGCTCGCGCAGAACAATATTCAGCTCGTTGATAAACGCGCCTTCTTCTTTTATTTTGCTGCTGTCACGGTTGATGAACATGGAAATGCCCACCAGCGCCACCACCGCCGCCAAAGCAATGATGCTGAAATTGCGCCACTGCTGCTTGGTGTAGCGATGAATGAACGCCTTGGCTTTTTCAATGATTCCAATGACAAAATAGCCCAATCTTTCCATTAAACCTTGTTTTTCCATATGGGTCTCCGTTTCGGGTAAAATTGGCGGTATAACACCGCACAATAAGTGTAAAATATCCGGCGGTCAAAGTCAAGGTGCTGTGAGGCAGCTTTGGCAGAAAAGCGAAAAATTCAGATAGAATTCACATTTCTCCGGGGGAAATTCCTCTTGCGCTCCTTACGGCTGGGGGCTATAATGAAGACAGAAACCACAGAAGGAGTTGTTCACCATGGAATTTAAAAAGCTGACTGCACTGCTGGACCGTTTGCCCAACGATGTGGGCATTCCCGGCTGCGAATGCATTGTTCATTATAAAGGAAAAGAAGTTTTCCACCATGCCGCCGGCTGGCGGGATGTGGAAGCCGGGGAGCCTGTGCATCCCGGTGACCATTACTTCCTGTATTCTGCCTCCAAGCCTGCCACCTGCGCCGCAGCATTGCAGCTGGTGGAAAAAGGCGACCTGCTGCTGGATGATCCCATCGGCGAGTGGTTGCCGGCTTTTAAAGAGATGGATGTGCTGGTGCAGGATGCCTTGGGAAACACCCATACGGAAAAAGCAAAGAATCCCATCACCGTGCGCCATTTGTTCAGTATGAGCGCCGGCCTGGATTATGATCTGGATGCCCCGGCCATTCTGGCTGCCCGGCAGGCCCCGGGTGCCACGACCCAGAGTGTGGTGGCCGCCATGGCGGAAAAGCCCCTGCACTTTGAACCCGGCACCCACTGGAACTACAGCCTGTGCCACGATGTGCTGGCTGCACTGGTGGAGGCTGTCTCCGGTGAACGTTTTGCCGATTATGTACAGAAGCATATTTTTGCCCCCTGCGGCATGACAGAATCCTACTACCACATGACCCCCGAACTGGAAGGGAAGATCGCGCCTCAGTATCGCTTTAATGAAGAAACACAAAAGGCGGAGCGTGTTCCCACCACCAACGGCTATGTGTTTACTCCCGATTACGACAGCGGCGGTGCCGGCGTGGTTTCCACTTTGCGGGATTACGCAAAATTTGTGGAAGCCATGTGCCACAAGGGATTGGCTGCCACCGGCGAGCGGATCCTGTCTCCCCAGGGTGTGAACCTGATGCGCACCAACATGCTGTGCGAAGAAGCCCTGAAAGACGTGAACTGGAGCCAGCTGGCCGGCTACGGCTATGGCCTGGGTGTGCGCACCATGATGAACCCCGGTGTGGGCGGCTCTTTGGGCCCGGTGGGGGAATTCGGCTGGGGCGGTGCCGCCGGCGCTTACATTATGATCGACCCGGACAACGAACTCTCCCTGTTTTATGTGCAGCATATGCTCAACAATAAAGAACCATACATTCACCCCCGCCTGCGCAACGCCCTGTATGCAGATATGGCGGATACACTGTAAACAATGAAAAAAGCAGCATTTTTTTTCAAAGGGCTTTGGGCTGCGGCTTTCGGTTGGTTCACACCCGTTTTGCTGGGAATAGCCTTTGTGTGCATCACCGGCAACGCCAAGGGCTTTGGTGCCGATCTCGGCGCAGAGAAAGACATCGTTCAAATTTTCGGTGTGATTTTGCTGTACATTTGGCTGCTGGCCGCCGGCCCGTGGGTGTATTGGTGCATAAAGGAACTGCGTGAAAAACAGCGCGCTTTCCTGTGGATTCTTCTGGGCGTGTTTTTTGCGGCCGCCCTGTGCCAATGCCTGTATCTTTTCGGTTGAACCGTGACCGAGCGGAGGTATTTTATGAAACGACCGAACATACTTTATATTCTTTCCGACGACCAGGGGCCCTGGGCCATGCACTGTGCCGGCAACCCGGAGATCCATACTCCGAACCTTGACCGGCTGGCGGAGAGAGGTACCCGGCTGGAAAACTTTTTCTGCGTGTCGCCGGTGTGCTCGCCCGCCCGGGCGTCGCTGCTTACCGGCGATATCCCGTCTTCCCACGGGGTGCAGGATTGGATCCGCAGCGGCAATGTGGATGCGGAAAAGTTTGCTGCCCAGGGCAAAGAGAACCCCTATGGCGGCGGATACCGCGACGAGACCACGCCCATTCAGTACCTGAAGGGAAAAACCACGTATACCGATGTGCTGGCGGAAAACGGCTATACCTGCGCTCTCTCCGGCAAATGGCATTTGGGAGACAGCGTGAACCCCCAGCACGGGTTCAGCCGCTGGTACACCATGGGCATGGGCGGCGCCTATTACTATCATCCGGACATGGTGGAGAACGGGCAGATCACCGTGGAGCACGGCAGGTACGTTACCGATCTGATCACCGACCGCGCCCTGGAATTTATGGATGAACTGGCCGGGGAAGAGGCGCCTTTCTACCTGGCGGTGCACTATACCGCGCCCCATTCTCCCTGGGGAGCCCAGCACCACCCGAAAGAATACATTGATCTCTACGAGGATTGCCCCTTTGAGAGTGTGCCCGATGTACCGGACCACCCGGGGCTGACCGTGCCGCCGGTGTACGGCACCCCGCTGCGCAAAGAAAATCTGCGGGGGTATTTTGCCGCGATAACAGCCATGGATGCCAACATTGGCCGCCTACTGGACCGCCTGGAAGAAAAAGGCCTGGCGGAAGATACCATCGTGATCTTCAACGGTGACAATGGCATGAACATGGGGCACCACGGGGTGTGGGGCAAGGGCAACGGTACGTTCCCGCAAAATATGTATGAAGAGTCTGTAAAGGTGCCTTTCATCATTTCTTACCCCAAAGAACTGCCCTGCGGCCGGGTGGAAAGCGGTCTGCACAGCGCCTACGATCTGTTTCCCACACTGATGGAACTGACCGGAATCCAAACCCCGGCGACCCGCCGCCTGCCCGGGCACAGCTTCGTTCCCGCCCTGCGGGGAGAAGCGACCCCAACCGGCGATGTGGTGGTGTACGATGAATACGGCTCTGTGCGGATGATCCGGGACGAGCGGTATAAGCTGGTGCTTTGCTACCCGTACGGCCCCCACGCATTTTATGATCTGCACGCAGACCCCGGTGAGGAGCATAACCTGTACAATGATCCCGCTGCGGAGGAAATGATCGTTGCCATGCGCGCCAGACTGGAACAGTGGTTCAGCGATTACAGCGACCCGGATATCGACGGTGTGCGCAGCGGCGTGACCGGCCTGGGCCAGCTGTGTCTGCCCGGCGTATACGCTACCCGGCGCGATGTATTTGCGGGCGGCTACCACGAATAAAAAAGCGGACCGAACAACACCTGTTCGGTCCGTATGCATATTCATAAAAACAGAAAAGGGCGAATTTCTCGCCCTCCTCCCCCAAAAACCGCAGCCAAGCTGCCGCGGTTTGCAGAAGCCTGCGGAGGTTACGGTGTTTCCGTCATGCCCAGCAGCCATTCCACACTTACCCCAAGAATACGGGAAAAAGCAACCAGCTCATAATCGTTTACCGAGCGGATCTGTCCTTCCAGCTTGGAAAGACCGGAAGCGTTCATATCGATTCCGTTGACCTGCAGCTGCGCAAGCAGTTCCTTCTGTTTCATGCCCACCGCTTTGCGTGCTTGTTCAATACGGCGCCCCACGATGTTCTTGTTTCCGATTTCCTGTTTACGTAATCGCATACTTCACACCTCTGACTGGATAGTCTATAGCATAACTGAATACAGAAATGCATACAGACATTCATCCCTTATAATATCTATTATAATCATTATTAACAAAAAATCAAGCTGAATTTGAAGAAAATCCGCGATATTTTAAAGCAAAATGATTTGCTTGTCTGTGTATTTGTGTTATAATAGAATCAGGAAAGTTTACAATTAAACTTTACAGTGAAAGGACGATTCCCGATGGCGACCAGTAAAATCAAAACAAACCTGACCATGCTGACCGATTTTTATGAGCTGACCATGGCCAATGGTTATTTTGCCAAAGGTTACAAAGATACGATCTGCTATTTCGATATGTTTTTCCGCAAAGTGCCGGACCACGGCGGCTTTGCCATTATGGCCGGTCTGGAACAGCTGGTGGATTACCTGAAAAACCTGCATTTTGATGAAGAAGACATTGAATATCTCCGTTCCCGCGGTATTTTCCGGGAAGAATTTTTGGAATACCTGCGCGATTTCAAATTCACCTGCGATGTGTGGGCTGTGCCGGAGGGTACGCCTATTTTCCCCGGTGAACCGCTGCTCACCGTGCGCGGGCCGGTGATTCAGGCGCAGCTGATCGAAACAATGGTGCTGCTGTGCATCAACCACCAGAGTTTGATCGCCACCAAAACGAACCGTATCGTTCGTGCTGCCCAGGGCCGCGCGGTAATGGAATTCGGTTCCCGCCGTGCGCAGGGCGCCGATGGCGCTATTCTGGGTGCCCGTGCCGCTTACATTGGCGGTGCGGTTGGTACGGCCTGTACCTTCAGCGATACGGACATGGGGATTCCCGCTTTGGGCACCATGGCACACAGCTGGGTGCAGCTGTTCGACAGTGAATACGAAGCTTTCAAAGCTTACGCGGAAGAATACCCCACCAACTGTACCTTGCTGGTGGATACATACAACGTGCTGAAATCCGGTGTGCCCAACGCCATTCGGGTTTTCGATGAAGTGCTGAAGCCGAAGGGACTTCGCCCCGCCGGTATCCGCATCGACAGCGGCGACATCACCTATCTTTCCAAAAAAGCCCGCCGTATGCTGGACGAAGCCGGTTACGAGGACTGCAAGATCTGTGCCTCCAATTCTCTGGATGAATACGTGATCCGCGATATGATCATTCAGGGCGCCAAGGTGGACTCCTTCGGCGTGGGCGAACGCCTTATCACTTCCTCCAGCGAGCCGGTCTTTGGCGGTGTGTACAAGCTGACCGCGGTGGAAAATGCCGATGGCACCGTGACCCCGAAGATCAAGATCAGCGAAAACGTGGCGAAGATCACCACTCCCGGCGTGAAGAATATTTTCCGCCTGTTCGATAAAGAAACGGACAAGGCCATCGCCGACGTGATCACTCTGATGGGGGAGACCATCGACGAGAACCAGCCCTACGAGCTGTTCGACCCGGAATACACCTGGAAGCGCAAGATCGTGGAGAATTTCCGCGTGGTGGAACTGCGTACCCAGATCTTCAAAAACGGCGAATGCACCTACACGCCCCGGGCGCTCAGCGCCATCCGCGCCTACTGCGCCGGGCAGATCGATACCCTGTGGGACGAAGTGACCCGCTTTGAGAACC
>JAFYOA010000001.1 GCA_017547865.1 Clostridia bacterium | reverse complement strand
ATTCTCTCTGGAATTACGGGTCCATAAATTCTCTCGTTGTTTAATTTTCAAGGTCCTTTTGCTCTCGATCGCTTTCAGTTTTTTGACCGCTTCTCTCGAGCGCTTGACTATAATATCAAATCCAGATCAATTTGTCAACACCTTTTTCAAAAAAATTTGAAAAACTTTTCAACCAAGTACTTTTTTGAGGTTGAAAACTTTCGTTTTCGTCAGTAAAATACTGAAATTTTTAGCAATTGAAAAAACTTGGATTTTTTTCGAAAAAATTTGAAAAATCAATGGTTTTTTCCTTGTTTTGGCGGAACTTTTCAAAAAACTTTTTAAAAATAATTTGAAAAAAACTTCGATTTTCTTTTCATTTTCCTCTTCTGCAGCCACTTTGTGGAGAACTATCCCCCTTGTTTTTCCACCATCCCGGTGCAGATCTCTTTCGAATTCTTTCTGCCAGGGTGGAAAAAATGTTCACTTCACTTGACTTTCGCCCCTTGTATGCTATACTATAGTTGAAAAGACCAACTAAATATTTTTCAGAAGGAGGGCAGTTTCGCTTCTCTTATTTTCTTTATATAAGGGATGCGAACCGAACATGAAGAAAATACTCCGCTATATAGGCCGCTATGCAGCGCGGTTTGCGGGTGCAATGGGAACAAAAACCACCGGTGCTTTTCTGGAACTTTTTATTCCCTGGGTGTTGGCACACATTATTGACGTGATTATTCCCACCCGAAGCGTACCTATGGTGCTGCTGTGGGGCGGGCTGATGGTGCTTTGCTCCCTGCTTGCCTGGGGCTGCAACATCTGTGCGAACCGCATGGCCGCCGCTGTTTCCCGCGATGTGACCGAGGATATTCGACACGATTTGTTTGCGCGTATTTCTTATTTAACAAACCGTGATATCGACCGCTTCACCATTCCCTCGCTGATCACCCGTATGACCAGTGACACCTATGTGATCCATCGTTCCGTGGGTATGATGCAGCGAATCGGCATTCGGGCGCCCATTCTGCTCATCGGCGGCATCATTATGACGCTCTCGCTGGACCCGATTTTGACCCTGGTTATGCTGGCCACCATGCCGGTGGTTTTCTATATTACCTTCACGGTTTCCCGCAAAGGTGTGCGGCTGTTCCGCAATGTGCAGGCCGGTTCCGATGAAATGTTCCGCGTGGTGCGTGAAAATGCCACCGGCGTTCGTGTCATCAAGGCGCTTTCCAAATCGGAATACGAGCGCCGCCGCTTTGCTGAAACCAACGCAGACCTGACCGCCCGTGAAAAGAAAGCCTCCGATACCATGGCCATCATCAACCCCGCCATGAGCTTTATGCTGAACATGGGCCTGGTTGCGGTGGTGCTGGTGGGTGCATACCGTGTAAACGCCGGGCTGACCGGTGTGGGCAACATCATCGCCTTTATGAATTACTTTACCATTATTCTGAATGCGCTGATGTCCATCAACCGTATTTTCACCATGCTTTCTCAGCTGATGGCCTCGGCCGACCGTATTGCGGAAGTGTTGGACTGCAACGATGAGCTTTCTCTGCACACCAATGCGGAAGTAAAGCCGGTGGAAAATGCCCCGCACATTGAATTTGACAATGTGACATTTACCTACCCCTACAGCAAATTTACCCTGGATCATTTCAGTTTCTCGGTAAACCACGGCGAGACCCTGGGCATCATCGGTGCCACAGGCTCCGGCAAATCCACCATTCTGCAGGTGCTCATGCGTTTTTACGAAGTCACCGGCGGCGCCATTCGGGTGAACGGCGTGGATGTGCGTGATTACTCCGCCCACGATCTGCGCGGCAAGTTCGGTGTGGTGTTCCAGAACGATATTCTTTTTAATGATACCATTGTGGAAAACATCCGCTTCGGTCGGGAAGTTTCCATGGCCGATATCGACCGCGCTGTGGCTGATGCCCAGGCAGCCGGGTTCATCGAAGAGACCGGCGGCTACGACGCTCAGCTTTCTATTAAAGGTGCCAACCTTTCCGGTGGTCAGAAGCAGCGCCTGCTGATCGCCCGCGCCCTGGCCGGCCAACCGGAAATTCTGGTGCTGGACGACTCTTCCAGCGCCCTGGACTACAAGACCGACGCCCTGCTGCGCGAAAAGATCCGGGAGCACCACGATGCCTCCACCAAGATCATCATCGCCCAGCGCATCAGTTCCGTTATGCATGCGGAAAAAATCCTGGTGCTGGACGAAGGCAAAATCGTTGGCTACGGCAGCCATAAAGAACTGATGGCCAATTGCCCGCTGTATCGTGAGATCGGCGAAACACAGATGGGGGTGAGCGAATGAGAGGACCCGGTATGGGCGGCGGCGGTGGCGGTATGCGAAACCTGAACCGCAAACCCGAAGATTGGGAATCCCGTCCGCTGACCAAAACAACCCTTTTGCGGCTTTTGCGCTATGTGTTTGAACACAAAACACTGATGGCCGCAGCCCTGCTGCTGACCGTAGGAAGCAACGTGCTGGCGCTGGCCGGCCCCTACTTCTCCGGTCTTGCCATCGATCAGATCGAATTCGGCACTGGCAACGTAAACTTTGACCTTGTATTTTACAACTGCGCCTGGATGGCGGCCTGCTTCGGCATTTCTGCCATTCTCAGCTACGCACTGCAGCGCCTGATGATCGTGATCAGCCGAAAAGTGATTTACCGGCTGCGTTCCGATGTCTTCAACAAGCTGACGGAGCTGCCGGTGGGCTACTTCGATACCCACCAGACCGGCGACATCCTCAGCCGCATTTCTTATGATATCGATACCATCAGTACCTCCCTTTCCACCGACGTGGTGCACCTGCTGGCCAGTGCCATCACCATTGTGGGCGCCCTGGGCATGATGCTGCGCATCTCCCCCTGGCTGGTGCTGGTGTTCGTCGTCACGGTACCGCTTTCGGCGTTCACCACCAAGTTCATCACCACCCGCACCCGCCCGCTGTTCCGCAAGCGTTCTGCCGAGCTGGGCGCACTGAACGGCTTTGTGGAAGAAATGATCAGCGGCCAGAAAACGCTGAAGGCCTACAACCAGGAAGAAAACACCATTCAAAAACTGGATGTGCAAAACCACGAGACCGTGCAGGCCTATTACAAGGCCGAGTACTACGGCGGCATCAACGGCCCCACCGTTACCTTTATCAACAATCTCTCCCTTTCTTTGGTGAGTTTGTGCGGTGCGCTGCTGTACCTGCGGGGCGGCATCGGCATCGGCGATATCTCTACCTTTGTGCTGTACTCCCGCCGGTTCTCCGGCCCCATCAACGAGACCGCCAATATCATCGGCGAACTGCAGTCTGTGTTCTCCGCTGCGGAGCGTGTGT
>JAFYOA010000066.1 GCA_017547865.1 Clostridia bacterium | reverse complement strand
TCCATGGTGTCGCGGTCACGCACGGTGACACAGCCGTCGGTCTCGGAATCGAAGTCGTAGGTAATGCAGAAGGGAGTGCCGATCTCATCTTCGCGGCGATAACGCTTGCCGATGGAACCGGTCTCGTCGAAGTCGGTCATGAAGTGCTTGGAAAGCTCTTCGAAAACCTTCATGGCACCGCCGGAAAGCTTCTTGGAGAGAGGCAGAACGGCAGCCTTGTAGGGAGCCACAGCGGGGCTCAGGTGCAGAACCACACGCACGTCGTTCTTCTCGGCATCGATGACTTCTTCATCGTAAGCTTCGCAGAGCAGGGCGAGCACGGTTCTGTCCAGACCGTAGGTGGACTCGATGATGAACGGAATGTAGCGCTCGTTGGTCTCGGGATCGAGATAATCCATGCGCTGGCCGCTGTATTCCTGGTGGCGGGTCAGGTCGAAATTGGTACGGTTGTGGGTACCGTTGATCTCGCCCCAGCCGAAGGGGAACAGGAATTCGATATCGCAGGCAGCCTTGGCGTAGTGGGCCAGCTTCTCGTGGTCGTGGTAACGCAGATGCTCGGGAGCAATGCCCAGATCTTCGTAGTACTTGCGGCCGTATTCCTTAAAGAAATCGTACAGCTCGGTATCGGTGCCCTCTTTGCAGAAGGTCTGGAACTCCATCTGTTCGAACTCGATGGTACGGAAGGTGAAGTTGCCGGGGGTGATCTCGTTGCGGAAAGCCTTACCGATCTGGCCGATGCTGAAGGGCAGCTTGGCACGCATGGTGCGCTGCACGTTCAGGAAGTTCACATACTCGCCCTGGGCGTTTTCGGGACGCAGATAGATGATGCTCTTATTGTTGTTGGTCACGCCGCGGAAGGTCTGGAACATCAGGTTGAATTCACGGATATCGGTGAAATCGTGCTTGCCGCAGTTGGGGCAGGGAATGTGATGATCCTTGATGAACTGGAACATCTCTTCCTTGGTCATGCCGTCGGCATGGGCTTCGGGGTCAAAGTCATCGATGAGGTTATCGGCACGATGACGCATTTTGCACTCTTTGCAGTCCAGCAGGGGGTCGGAGAAAGAAGCCACGTGGCCGCTGGCTTCCCACACGCGGGGGTGCATGAGGATATCGGCATCCACTTCGTAGCTGTTCTTTCTTTCCTGGATAAAGCGCTTTCTCCAGGTATCTTTCACGTTGTTCTTCAGGCGGGAACCCAGAGGGCCGTAGTCCCAGGTATTGGCCAGGCCGCCGTAAATATCACTGCCGGGGAAAATAAAACCTCTGTTTTTGCACAAGGCAACAATTTTCTCCATCGATTTTTCAGTTGCGTTCATAATTTCTTTCCTTTCGCATCGCACCGCTGGCTGCGGCACAGATATTCACCCGCACAAAAAAGCAGGCGTACAGTAAGAATACCATTTTTGGCGCACAATTGCAAGGCTTTCTGCGCGGAAATTCCCCGCAGTTTGCCATAAAAAGCCTTGCGATTCCCCGCCCGGTGTATTACAATGGAGACAGAAACAAAAAATCAACAAAAAAGGATTTTTCACATATGATTCAGAAGAAGAAACCGCGCCGCGGGCAGTTTTTGCCCGGTATGCCCCGCACAGAAAAGAAACAGCCGGAATCGCTGCCGGAAGAACTTGAAAAAGACGGCTGGGTGATTGCCGATGACCCCAAGGCCGAAAAAGAGAAAAACGAGGACCGCTGCCCTTATTCCAAAAAATGCGGCGGCTGCCAGCTGCAGAACCTGACCTACGAGCGCCAGCTGAAGCACAAGCAGGCCGTGGCTGTCCGCCATGTGGGCAAGTACTGCCGTGTGGCCAATATCATCGGCATGGAACACCCCTACCACTACCGCAACAAGGTGCAGGCGGCGTTCGGCACCGCACGCAACGGGCAAATCATTTCCGGCGTGTACCAGTCCAGCACTCACCGCATTGTTCCGGTGCAGAACTGCATGACCGAAGACAAAATCGCCAGCGGCATCATTGCAGATATTCGTAAGATGATGCCGCAGTTCCGCATGACTGCCTACAATGAAAACACCCACAAAGGCTTTTTGCGCCATGTGCTGGTAAAGCGCGGCTTTGCCACCGGCGAAGTGATGGTGGTACTGGTGGCCGGCACCCCCGTTATGCCCGGCAAAACAGATTTTGTCCGTGCTCTGCTGGAAAAGCACCCGGAGATCACCACCATCGTTCTGAACATCAACAACGCCTTTACCAGCATGGTGCTGGGCGAAAAAGAAACCGTGCTGCACGGCCCCGGCTATATCGAAGATGTTCTGTGCGGCAAGCGCTTCCGCATTTCTGCCCGGTCTTTTTACCAGATCAACCCCCTGCAGACAGAAATTCTTTACACCCGTGCGCTGGAAATGGCAGAGCTCACCGGCAAAGAATCGGTGATCGACGCCTACTGCGGCATCGGCACCATCGGCATCATCGCCGCAGACAAAGCCCGGGAAGTCATCGGCGTGGAAGTGAACGCCGACGCCGTGCGGGACGCCAAAGTGAACGCCAAGGCCAACAACGTGCAGAACATCAAATTCTTCAACGCGGATGCCGGCGAATTTATGCGGGATATGGCGGCCAACAATATCTCTGTGGATGTGGTGCTGATGGACCCGCCCCGTGCCGGCAGTGATATTCCCTTCCTTTCTTCCGTGTGCACATTGAAGCCTGAAAAAATCGTGTATATCTCCTGCAACCCGGAGACCCAGGGCCGCGACCTGAATTACCTGTGCAAGCACGGCTATAAAGCCGTGAAAGCCCAGCCGGTGGATATGTTCCCGCATACGAATCATGTGGAAAATATCGTGATGCTGTCCCGGAAATAAATAATGCCGGACGATATACGACTTTGAATAAAGGAGGCCCGCTTATGAAAAACACAAAACTTTGCCCCAAGTGCCGCTCGTCGGAGATCGTCCGCATTGACGGCAACGCCGGCCCCTATGGTAGCGGCAACAATATTCCTCTGGGCGCCACCATTTTTTCTGTGGTAAAAGTGCACCGCTACATCTGCTGCCGCTGCGGCTATACGGAAGAATGGATCGACCGGCAGGATATAGAAAAAATCATACGCAGCCCAAAAGCGAAAAAGCTTTACTGAACACTTGTGCCAACACACAGAAACGGAGGCATTCCATGACCACGCTGGATTGGATTATGAACCGCCACAGTTACCGCGGAAAATACAAAAGTACCCCTGTTCCCAGAGAAGACCTGAAAAAAATTCTGGAGGCCGGCCTGGCGGCGCCTTCCGGCTGCAACACCCAGACAACCAGCCTCATCGCGGTGGACGACCCCGCCGTTCTGCAGCAGCTGCATGGGGTCATCGATCCTCCGGTGGGCGAAAGCGCCCCCGCCATGATCTGCGTGCTGACCCGGCGGATCAACGCCTACCGCGACCGCTGTTTTGCGGTGCAGGATTATTCCGCTGCCATTGAAAACATGCTGCTGGCCATTGTGGCGCTGGGCTACCAAAGCTGCTGGATCGAAGGACACATCACCGATACCGACCGCATTGGCGACCGGATGGCGAAAATTTTAGGTGTGCCGGAAGAATACGAGCTGGTGTGCTTTTTGCCCGTGGGCATTGCAGAAACCACCCCTACCCCGCCCAAAAAGAAAGCCTTTGAAGAACGCGCCTGGTTCAATTCTTTTCCCAAAAAGTAAGAACGGTCATTGCGCACCGCAAAACAGAGGAGAATCGCCATGAAATTCACCTACGACCACGATTACCATATTCATTCCCAGTTGTCCTCCTGTTCCGCCGACCCGGAACAGACCGCAGAGCGCATTCTGCAGTACGCCAAAGAAAACGGCCTGAAGCGCATTTGCCTCACCGACCATTACTGGGACAACACCGTGCCCGGGGCTTCCAACTGGTATGCGCCCCAGGATTTTGACCACATCAAACAGGTCGGCGCCCTGCCCCAGGCAGAAGGCATCGAATTCCTCTTCGGCTGCGAAACGGATATGGATAAATATCTGACTCTGGGCCTCCCACGTGAGCGCTGGGATGACTTTGATTTCGTCATCATCCCCACCACCCACATGCACATGACCGGCTTTACCATTCCGGAAGAATTCAAAACCAGCCGCGAAAAACGGGCGCAGCTGTGGGTCACCCGGCTGGAAAGCCTGCTGAGCCGCGACCTGCCTTTCCACAAACTGGGCATTGCCCATTTGGCCTGCAGCCTCATCGATAACCGCTCCAGCGAAGATTACCTGCGCGTGCTGGATTTGATTCCCACCGAAGACATGGAGCGGGTGTTTACCAAAGCGGCGCAACTGGGCTGCGGCATTGAACTGAACCAGTACGACATGAACTGCAGCGACAAGGAAGCCGACACTGTTCTGCGGATGTTCCGGGTAGCCAAAGCCTGCGGCTGCAAATTCTACTGCGGAAGTGATGCCCACCACCCCAGTAGTTTTGAAACCACCAAAGCGATTTTCGATCGTGCCATCGAACGGCTCGGTCTGCAGGAAAGCGATAAATTCCATTTTTAACCCCGCTTTTTTGAGAAAGGATGACTTGAATGGACTTTATGATCGAACGGATTACCGAAGAAAACTACAGTAAATTCGACGACATGGTCTTTTGGCGCACCAACGGCTGCGAATGCCCGCCCTCTGAGCAGCCCACGCCGGCAGACATTGCCAAAGAACTAAAAAACCCCAACCTGTACATTTACGCCGCCGAGTCCGGCGGGCGGTATGTGGGCTGGATTTCCCTCATCTATATTCCCAAGGTGGGTCCCTGGGGCGGCCACGGCCATGTGTATGTGGATGAACTGTGGGTAGCACCCTCCTTCCGCAACCACGGCATTGCCGGTGCGCTGATGGCCAAGGCCGATGAACTTTGCGAACAGCTGGGTGCCCACGGCCAGCGCCTGTATGTCAACGTAAACAACCCTGCCGCCCTGGCCCTGTACGAAAAAATGGGCTTTGAAAAAGACGGCCAGGCCTACTGGATGCAGAAATGACGGACGACCGCGTTCTGTTTTTCGATTTGGACGGCACCCTGCTGCGTGGCGACAAAACCATCTCTCCCTACACCATGCAGGTGCTGCAAAAATGCCGGGAGCAGGGCCTTTTGCTGGGGCTTTCCACCGCCCGGGGCGAACGGAATATTTTGCCGTTTATCAAAGCCGTGCAGCCGGACATTGTGATCTCCAGCAGCGGTGCGCTTTTGCGCCTGCGGGGAGAAACCGTGTACACCGCCGCCTTTTCTCCTGCGGAAACGAACCGATTGATTGCCGCCGCCCGGCGCGTGGCGGGGCCAGACTGCGAAATTACCGTGGACACGCCGGACAAATACTACTGGAACTACAAAACAGACCCGCTGCTGTGGGATAAAACCTGGGGTGAAACGATCTACACGGATTATGTCAACTTCAGCGAGACCGGGCTGAAGATCTGCGCGGATTTTGCAGACAGCGCCCTGGCAGATGAAATTTCCGCCGCCGTACCGGACTGCACCTGGGTGCGTTTTTCCGGCAGCAACTGGCATGCGTTCTTCAAAACCAGCGCCGGCAAGGACAAGGCCATCCGGGCGTTATCCGCTCATCTGGGCATTCCGCCCGCCGCCATGCTGGCTTTTGGCGATGACTTCTCCGATATCGAAATGCTGCAGGTCTGCGGCACCGGTGTGGCCATGGGCAACGCCATTCCCCAGGTAAAAGAAGCCGCCGACGTGGTGATTGGCACCAACGAAGAAGACGGCGTGGCAAAGTTTTTGGCAGAGCGGTATGGGTTTGCCGAAACTTTTGACCAGGCTTAAATAAAGAGAAACTGTAAAAGTTTTGATCGAACTTTTACGTTGCGCAGCTCCGGCAAATTTACTCCTTACTTCCCCACAACTTTCCGTTTTCCACTTTCAACTTTCAATTTTTTATGAGGTGATCGTTATGTTCTTCAAAAAAGGCACACCCGAAAGCGTCGGCATTTCTTCCGCCGCCGTGCAGAAATTCATCGAAACCCTGGATTCCTACCACCTGGCCACCCACAGCATTGTCATGGCCCGGGGCAACACCATCTTCGCCGAATGCTACTACGCACCCTTCCACAAAGATTACAAGCACCGCATGTATTCCGTTACCAAAAGCTTTGTGGCGGTGGCCATCGGCCTTTTGGAAGAAGACGGCAAGCTCTCTTTGGATGACAAATTCGTAAAGTACTTCCCGGAATATGAAAACGAGCTGTTCAACGATTACCTGCGTGAAGCCACCATCCGCGAAATGCTCACCATGACCACCAGTATGAGCGACAACCTCTACTGGTTCGATCACATTCGTGAAAACGACCGCGCCATCGGTTATTTTGACCGCGCTGCCGACCGCATTCCCGGCACCATCTGGCGTTACGACAGCTACGGCTCTTACATGCTGGGCGCCATTGTGGAAAAACTCTCCGGTATGCCCTTCCTCAAATTCATGCAGGAGCGCTTCCTCACCGCCATCGGTTTCTGTGAAGACAGCTACTGCCTCAAGTCCCCCGGTAAATATTCCTGGGGCGATTCCGCCATTCTGTGCACCGCCCGCGACCTGCTGCATTTCGCCCGTTTTGTGATGAACTACGGCACCTGGGAAGGCAAGCGCTACATGAACGAAGCTTACCTGCGCACCGCCACCTCCCGCCTGGTAGACAACAGCGACTGCGGCTTTGTGGGCTACGGCGATTACGGCTACGGCTACCAGATCTGGCAGGCCCCCCGCGGCGGCTTTGCCTTTGTGGGTATGGGCGACCAGTTTGCCATCTGCGACCCCAAAACCGATTTCATCTTCATCATCAATTCCGATAACCAGGGCAACGGCCAGTCCCGGGCTATTCTGTACCACACCCTGTACAAAGACATTGTAGAACTGCTGGGCGATGCTCTGCCGGAAGACCCCGCCGCCAATGCCGCGCTGGAAGAATTCTGCGCCAGCCGCAAGCTGTATGTGTTCCCCGGCGAAACCAAGAGCGACTTTGCCAAAGAAGTGGCCGGCAAAACCTTTAAGCTTACCGAAAATAAAATGGGCATGGATTGGCTGCAGGTAGCGTTTGAAGAAGACGCCGGCGTGCTGACCTACAAAAACGCCCAGGGCGAAAAGAAGCTGCGCTTCGGCTTTGGCCACAACGAATTCCAGAAGTTCCCCCAGGAAGGCTACTCCGACGAAGTGGGCGGC
>JAFYOA010000065.1 GCA_017547865.1 Clostridia bacterium | reverse complement strand
ATGCTGCTGGGCAAACCGGTGATCAGCTTCTATGAACTGAGCCCGGAGACCGCCAAGCTGGCCTGGACCATGTTCTTTGTGCACAGCGTGTTTGCCGTTGTGTTCTGGACGCCTTCGTTCACCCTGCCCAATGCTTTGCGTGCGGTGGGTGATGTACGGTTTACCATGGTGGTGTCCATGGTGTTTGTGTTCGTTTTCCGCGTGGGCTTCAGCTGGCTGCTGGCCATTGCCTTTAACTGGGGCGTGGTGGCCATCTGGATCGCCATGGCCATCGACTGGGTGGCCCGCGGACTGTTCTTCACCGTGCGGTTCCTCCATGGCAAGTGGCAGAAGATCAACGTGATTTGATTACACAAAATAAAAAAGATCCACCTGCACAGCGGGTGGATTTTTTCTTTTGGTGTATGGAATCTTTCGGCGGGTTGTTTTCAATGTATTGCCAAACAGTGCAGCCCTGCAAAAAATAAAACCACCCGGCCGTAAAGCGCATTGAATAACCTGCCTACGAAAGTAGCAGGTGGGTGCCAACCCAACGACTTCTCGCTCCCTTCGTCCAATATGGGCGCATGGCCATACCGGGAGGTCTGCAGTCCACCGCCGGAGTCCGGCTCCCGTTTAGAAGGTTGTAGGGTTATGAATGCGCTGTCCGCGAACCGGGCAGTATGCAAGCTTATTCAGTTGCAGAGAAAAGATTACTCTTCCTCTTCTTCCTCATCTTCGAAACTGTCGGCATAGCGCTGTTCAAAGATGTCGGCCAGACGGTTGAGCAGGTCGTCGTCTTCCACTTCGGCCAGCTGTTCTTCGCCGTCTTCTTCAATCACTTCAAAGATGTAGTAGGTATCGGGAGCGGTAAAGCCATCCGGATCCTCGCCCACAGGCATCAGAGCCATGTAGTCGCCGTCTTCGTAAGAGATTTCATCGATGATTTCAAATTCGTGTTCGTTGCCTTCGTCATCCAGCAGGGTGATCAGATCTGCGCCAAAATCTTCGTTCATAGGTACATTCTCCTCTCAGGTACTGTACATATTTTAACCGCCCAACGCGATTTCGTCAATAGGATTTTTTGTTCATGCAAATTTTTACCCCGAAAGAAGTGCCGACTTTGCCAGTATATGCATACTGGCGCGGTTTATGCCCGGTATTTTTCGTGCTGGGGATAATTGACTTTTGCCCCGGGCGTGCTATACTGAGAATGTAGTGATTATAATGTGCTGAAAAAGCATATGGGAGGAAAAATTATGGAAAGCCGCTTTTTTAAAACAACGAAGATCATGGACGGCGTGACCGCCATTGCGGGCCTGGGTGGGGAACTTGCCTACCTGGTGGAGGGCAGCGAGCGTGCCCTGCTTATCGACGGCTTGGCCGGCGTGGGCAGCCTGAAAGCCTTTGTGCGTGAACTGACCAACCTGCCGGTGAGCATTGCGCTGACCCACGGCCATATTGACCACAACGGCGCTGCTTATGAGTACGGCGAGTGCTATGTGCATCCTTACGATATTCCTATGCTGTACCCGGTGGGTGAAGACGATGGCCAGGGGCTGGCGCTTTCCCGCCACAGCGACCCCAAGGCCAAGTACGATTACGTGGTGAACGGACGCTTTTTGCAGGGCAATGCCAACGGCATTACCATGGATGATGTGGTGAAGGCTACCCCCATGCGCACCTGGCCCATTTTTGAGGGCGATGTGTTTGATTTGGGCGGCGTGGAAATTGAAGTGGCGGAAATTCCCGGCCACACCAACGGCACCGTGGTCTTCCTGGACCGTGCCCGCCGCATTCTGTTCTCCGGCGATGCCTGCAACGCGAACACCCTCATCGGCATTCCCGGTGCCACCACCATTGAAGACTACAAGGAAGCGCTGGAAAAGTTTAAGGCAAAGTACGGCGATACTTTTGATGTGATGTACGGCGGCCATGGCACGGCAGCTGTTCCGGCAAAGATCATCGACGACGGCATTAAGCTGTGCGAAATGATTCTGAACGGCGAAGATGACCACCTGGAATCCGAACACCGCGGCCGCAAGCAGATTCTGGCTCTGAAGCGCAACGCTACCTATCAGCCGGAAAACGGCATGCTGTGCAACATTCAGTATGTAAAAGAGAAGCTCCATAAGCGCGATGTTAAGCCCGTGATTAAAAACGGCCCCGTGGGCGAGCGCTGGTAAAAAGAAGCAGGAGGTCCCCTTATGGCAAACATCTATACATCGGTGGAACAGCTCATCGGCAAAACCCCGTTGCTGGAGCTGACACACCTGGAACAGCAGGAAGAACTGCAGGCCACGCTGCTGGCAAAGCTGGAATACCTGAACCCCGCTGGTTCTGCCAAAGACCGTGTGGCGAGAGAAATGATCGACGATGCGGAGCGAAAGGGTGTGTTGAAGCCCGGCGCCACCATCATCGAAGCGACTTCCGGCAATACGGGCATTGGCCTGGCAATGGTGGCCGTGGCCCGCGGGTACCGGTGTATAATTGTAATGCCCGACAGCATGAGCCTGGAGCGCCGCCAGCTGATGGCGGCCTATGGCGCCGAACTGGTGCTGACCCCCGGCGCACAGGGCATGACAGCCTGCCTTGCCAAAGTGGAAGAACTGAAAAAAGAACTGCCCGGGTGCTTTATTCCCGCACAGTTTGAAAACCCCGCCAACCCGGCGGCGCACTACGCCACCACAGGCCCGGAAATTTGGAAAGATACCGATGGGAATGTGGATATTTTCGTGGCAACCGTGGGCACCGGCGGTACCATTTCCGGCACCGGCCGGTATTTAAAAGATAAGAACCCCAACGTAAAGGTGGTGGCGGTGGAACCCGCCGCTTCTCCGCTGCTTTCCGGCGGAAAAGCCGGGCCTCACGGCATTCAGGGCATCGGGGCAAATTTTGTTCCCGCCGCGCTGGATACCACCGTATACGATGAAGTGATCTGCGTGACAGACGAAGAAGCCTACGCCACCGGCCGCCGTATGGGCACCGCCGAGGGCGTGTTGGTGGGCATTTCCTCCGGTGCGGCGGTGTGTGCCGCCCTGCAGGTGGCCAAACGCCCGGAAAACAAGGGCAAGCGCATCGTGGTGCTGCTGCCGGATACCGGCGACCGGTATCTTTCTTCGCCTATGTTTGCAGAATAACGTGCAGGAGGAAATACAGATGAGTGAAAATAAAGCCGGGTTGGTGTCCATTTCGTTTCGTGGGCACACCCCCCAGGAACTTGCCGCCGAAGCCGCCCGCTGTGGGCTGGGAATGATTGAATGGGGCGGCGATGTGCATGCCCCCGCCGGCGATGTGGCCGTGGCCGAAGCCGTGAAGGCCAGCACCCTGGCCGCCGGGCTGCAGTGCCCCACCTATGGCAGCTACTACCGCCTGGGCGCCATGCAGGAAGATGACGCCGCCAAGGTGGCTGCTTCTGCCAAAGCGCTGGGTAGCAAAATCATCCGCGTGTGGGGCGGTGTGAAAGGTTCTGCCGATCTGACAGACGATGAGTACCGCGCGCTGGTTGCTGCCGCCCGCACAACCTGCCGCGAGCTGAAAAACTTTACCGTGGCGCTGGAATGCCACATGAATACCGTGACCGACGATTACACCCAAAGTCTGCGCTTTTTGAACGACGTGGCCGAGGACAATCTGGCGATGTACTGGCAGCCGCACCAGTTTAAAACCACGGAGTACAACCTGCAGGCCGCCAAAGCACTGGCACCGTACGTGAAGAACGTGCATGTCTTCCATTGGCGCGAGCGGAACCGCTACCCGCTGGCGGGCGAAGTGGAACTGTGGAAGCAGTATGCCGCTATCATTGGCACCGATGTGCCCTATATGCTGGAGTTTATGCCCGATGACCGCCTGGAAACGCTGGAAACCGAGGCCAAAGCTCTGCTGGAAATTTTGAAATAACACACTGTAGGGGCCGATGCTTGCATCGGCCCGT
>JAFYOA010000064.1 GCA_017547865.1 Clostridia bacterium | reverse complement strand
GCCCAAAAGGAAACCCTGCGTTTTTACACAACAAACGATTATTTGCTGATCAACGGCCTCCTTTGGGGTGCGGACGAGAAGAAGATCGATATCTTCATCCAGCTGATCAACGAAGACGGCAGAGGCGTGATGGCCGAAGCCGAAGAACAAGGCTATGATGTCCGGTGGAACTGCAGCAAAGAAGAAGGCGAAAAACTGTACCGGATCTACCAAAAGCGTTTTCCGGTCATCGATGCACCGGAGATCAAGGAGCGGATTCTGCAGCGGGCGAAGGATGATATCGCCAATATGCTCGCCTGTACAACACCGCTCGAAGACGACATGGTGCTGTACCGGAATATCCGAACAAAATTCACGGAGCAGTGGGAACAGGGCATGACGGTGGTTCACCCCGGCTTTTCTTCCTGCAGTCTGCTTCCTCACACCGCAGAGAACGCAAGCTACGGTTCTGCCGGGTGTACTTTGGCCGAGATCATCGTTCCCGCCGGCACACCCGCCATTCGGCTTGATCAGATGCCCGATGTGCAGAACGAGCCGGACGAAGTTATTCTGGCTCCGGTGAAATTTTCTATCACCAAACTGGACAGAGAAAACAACAAAATCTATATGGCCTGCGACGAACCGCTGTACTAATAATTAATAATTCAAAACACAAAACCTCTCGGTGTGCAACATCGAGAGGTTCGATTTTTACAGATATGCGTATAAAAGAGCGGATGATTTATCAATATACCCCGGCAAAGAACCCAGCAAACACCACGGTAATGAGCCCCGCCACCGCAATGGCCAGGCCGCTCATGGCGCCTTCGGTTTCGCCCAGTTCCATGGCTTTGGTGGTGCCAATGGCGTGGGAAGCCGTACCGATGGCCAAACCCTTGGCCACAGGGTGCGTAATACGCAGCAGCTTCAGCACAGCCGGGGCCATGATGTTCCCCTGAATGCCTGTGAGAATGATGACCGCCACGGTGATGGCCGGCACACCGCCCAGTTCTTCCGAAACACCCATGCCGATGGCAGTGGTGATGGACTTAGGCAGGAAAGTGACGTATTCCCCGTGGGAAAGACCAAACAGCACCGCCAGCCCCAGCACGCTGGCCATACCCGCCACGCTGCCCGCGGTGATACCGCAGAGGATGGCCGCAAGATTCTTTTTCAGCACTTCCAGCTGCTGGTACAGCGGAATTGCCAGGCACACCGTTGCCGGGGTGAGCAGCCAGCTGAGATACTTTGCGCTGGCATTGTATGTATTGTAGTCGATTTTTCCCGCCAACAGCAGAGCAATGACCAGCGCAATGGCGATGAGCAGCGGGTTGAGGATGGCAAGCTTCAGCTTGTTCTTTACAAACGTGCCCAGCATATACGCGCCCACGCTGACAAAAGCGCCGAAAAACAGAGAGCTTTCCACAAACTCATTCATGGTGCGCGCCCCCCTTCAGCTTCATAACCAGTTGGGTAACATGGCCGGTAACCGCCATAACCACCACAGTGACCACCAGCGTAATAACAGCTGCAGGCAGCAAAATAGGCTGCAGCACATCCCAGCTGGTGAGAAGTCCCACACCGGCGGGAATGAACATGAGCGGCATAATATCCAGCAAAAACTGGGCGGTCTCTTTTACGTGGTGCAGCTTCACCACACCGGTCAGTAGCAGCAAAAACATCAGCACCAGGCCATAAATACTGGCCGGCACCGGCAGAGGGATCAGCGCATGGAGAACTTCCCCGATAAATGAAACGGAGAGGATCACCAGCAGCTGGCGGATGTATTTCATGGAATCACACCTTACAATTTGGTTTTGTATTATCATACCGCAGAATTCGGCAGGGTGCAACAACTTTCAGCAACAGACCCGGCATATACCCCAAAAGTTTTCGTCCACCTTTTTCAAAAGGTGGTGGGTTGTCAGGGCAACGTCCTGACCCGTGCTCCGCAGAGCACGGAATACTTTTGCTGAGAAGCGCTCCGCGAGGGGTGAATTGTTTGCGAAACAAACAAGAGGGGAGTCCCTGCAAGAGCGGGACTCCCCTTAAACAATTTCCAGCTTTCTTTCGGAACCCCTCCAACGTGTGGGTTCCGATTTTTTGATTTCTGCGGGTTTATCACCGCTTCGTGCTTCCTGCCCTTTTGGGAGTATAAGGTAATTTCGCGTTCTGCGGAACGCGACTCGGGGACTTTGTCCCCAAGACCCCCACCACCTTTTGAAAAAGGTGGACGAAAACTTTTACATTATGTGCCGGAAGTATCTGTTTTTACTTTTTAAACGCCGCCAGATCCAGCGTGGCAAAGTAATCCTCCGGGGTCTCGGCCCGGCGAATCAGCTTCACGTTGCCGTCTTCCTGCAGCAGCAGTTCTGCGGAACGCAGCTTGCCGTTGTAGTTATAACCCATGGAATGGCCGTGGGCGCCGGTATCGTGAATCACCAGATAATCCCCGATGTCGATTTTGGGCAGGGCGCGGTCAATGGCAAATTTATCATTGTTCTCGCACAGGCCACCGGTCACATCGTACACATGGTCGCAGGGGGCGTTCTCTTTGCCCAGCACGGTGATGTGATGATAAGCGCCGTACATAGCCGGGCGCATCAGGTCCACCGCACAGGCATCCAAACCGATGTATTCTTTCCAAATGTGCTTTTCGTGGGTAGCTTTGGCCACCAGGCAGCCGTAGGGAGCCAGCATAAAGCGGCCCAGCTCGGTGTAGATGGCGATATCAGACATGCCCTCGGGGTTCAGGATCTTCTCGTACTGCTGGCGGACGCCGTCGCCGATGACAGCGATGTTGCTGGCGGGCTGCTC
>JAFYOA010000063.1 GCA_017547865.1 Clostridia bacterium | reverse complement strand
GGCCCCTTTGGCCGCGGCCACCAGCACGAAGATAAGCTGGAAGTGCTGTTTTCCATCGGCAAGAAAAATATTTTGGCCGAGGCCAATTGCTACGCTTACGATACTTCCGAAACCCGTGCCTATTGCCTTTCTACCCGGGGCCACAACACGGTGCGGGTGGACGGCATGGACCAGAACCGCCGCAAGACCTACCGCTGGGAGGATGCGGATATTAAAAAGCACAGCGGCATGGAATATAACCTGACCGATGCGGTGGATGCCCTGCGTGCCGTTTACAACGAAGGCTATGGCGAAGAACAGGATAAGAGCATTGCCCACGAGCGCAGTGTGTATTTCTTTAAGAAAACCGAAGGCGTGAAGCCTTTTGCGGTGATTGTGGACCGCCTGACCGCGGATAAAGACCACGACTACGAAGTGATGTGGCACCTGGATACAGATAAGCTGTGTGCCGACGGTATGGAACTGGCTGCCGATGAGCTGCGCCTTCTGGTGACGGAAGCCCCCATGGAGACTGCCGGCCTGTCCATCAGCCGGGGTGTGCAGTTCCCCCAGTGGCAGGGCTGGTACTGCACCGATGTGCAGAAAGTTTACCACCCGGTGTACGCTGCCCAGTACTGGCTGCATGCCAAAGATATCCGCTGGGTCACAGTGCTGGCGCAGGATGATGCTATCACCGGCGTGGAAGCCTCTCTGGATGTGAACGACACGAACATTACCCTGAAAAAAGCAGACGGTACCGCGCTGACTGTGGATGAAACAGAATTTTGGAAGTAAATTTTTAGCAAAGGGAGGAGTCATCTTGACTTCTCCCTTTTTGCCGCCTATAATCGAACCGGGAGGCGGGAAAAGCCGCCGCAAAAAAGAGCGAGGAGTATTTGAAATATGGAAATGAACATGACGGGTCCTGTGCTGACCGATGAACGATTTTTTGGCGAACTGCTGAACTGCACTTTCCCGGGTCTGGAAGAAATTCCCGCCCTGGCCGAAAAGGATGATTTTGCCGCCTGCCGGAAGGTTTTTGCGGATTTCTTCCGCGGTTTTCTGCGGCCGGAAACGTATTTTTCTTCCCGCGCGGATAAAGGCGTGGTGAACATGACCGACGACCTGGTGACAGATGCGGAAAACGGCTGCCGTCACCTGCTGACTTCCTGCGGAACGCCCCATCAGTTTGGCGAAAAAGTAGATTGGTTTTTGAACCCCACCTATAATAAATACAAAGAATGGACCTGGCAGCTGAGCCGTCACCACGAATTGGAAAGCCTGGCGCGGGTATATCGGGTGACAAAAAACGAAAAATATGCGGCCGCCTGCGCCGAACTGTTCGACAGCTGGGTGAAGCAGGCCGTGCGCCCGGAACGCAGTGATGGTCACTCCACCCTGTGCTGGCGCACCATTGAGTGCGGCAACCGCCAGGGTCTCAACTGGCCGGAGATCATTCACAGCTTTTACCAAAGCCCGGCTTTCACAGATGATATCCTCACGGATTGGTGTAAGTCTGTGTGGGAGCAGGGCGAGCGGATGCGCCTGGACTATACCACGGGCAACTGGCTGATTCACGAGCTGAACGGCCTGGTGCATATTGGTGTGCTGTATCCTTTCTTTAAAGATGCCGCCGAGTGGATGCAGTTTGCCCTGGATAAGCTGATGATTGAATTGGAGATCCAGATGCATCCGGACGGTGCCCAGTACGAGCTTTCCACCCGGTATCAGCCGGTCATTGTAAACCACTACATGGCGGTGGTGCGCATTATGCTGGCCTATGGCTGCGAGATCCCGCCCAGTTTTATGGATTGGATGACAAAAGCCCAGCGTTGGCTCCTGCTGCTGATGCGCCCGGATGGCCGTGTGCCGGATATCAACGACGGAACGCAGCAGAAGGTGAGCGAGATGCTGGGACGGCACTTCGATCTGTTCGGAGAGGTACCGGAATTCCGCTGGGCCGTTTCCGGTAAAAAAGAGGGGACACCCCCCGCGGAAACTTCCGTTGCCTTCCCCTATGCAGGTTTGGCTGCCCTGCGCACCGGCTGGGGAGAAGAAGATACCTACCTATACTTTGACGGTGGCCCCTTTGGCTGCGGCCATCAGCACGAAGATAAACTGGAAGTGCTGTTCTCCATCGGTAAAAAGAATATTCTGAATGAAGCCAACTGTTATGCCTACGATACTTCCGAAACGAGAAAGTATGTGCTTTCCACCCGGGGCCACAATACCGTTCGTGTGGATGGCATGGAGCAGAACCGCCGGACTTCTTTCCACTGGAAGCGGGAACACATTAAAAACACCAGCGGCCTGCAGTATAAGCTGGGCGAAGCTGTGGATGCTCTGCGTGCTGTTTACGATGAGGGTTACGGTGAAGAACAGGACAAGAGCGTGACCCACGACCGCAGTGTGTATTTCTTTAAGAAAGAAGAAGGCTGCAAACCCTTTGCGGTGATTGTAGACCGACTGACCGCTGCGGATAAGGAACACGACTACGAAGTGCTGTGGCACCTGGATGCACCGAAACTGCTGGCCGACGGCATGGCCCTGACCGCCGACGAACTGCGCCTGCTGGTGCCGGAGGCGCCTATGGAGACCGCCGGTCTTTCCGTCAGCCGGGGCGTGCAGTTCCCCCAGTGGCAGGGGTGGTACTGCAATCCCAGCTCTCTGCAGAAGGACTTCCGCCCCATTTATACCGCCCAGTACTGGTTGCACGCCAAAGATATCCGCTGGGTCACGGTGCTGGCGCAGGATGACAGCATCACTGGTGTGGAAGCCTCTTTGGATGTGAAGGACACGAAATTTACCCTGAAAAAGGCAGACGGTACTGTTCTTGCCTTTGACGAAGCTGATCTGCTGTAAACGGAGGAATGATTTATGGGAACCAGATTGACCGATGCCAAGTTCTTTGGCGAACTGATTGACTGCACTCTGCCGGGTTTGGAAGAAATTCCCGCTCTGGCGGCAAAAGAAGATTATGCCGCCTGCCGCAGGCTTTTTGCCGTCCATGTGCGCCAAATGCTGCAGCCGGAGGTGTACCTGAATTCTCTAAACCCGAATACCAAAGACGTTTCGCAAACATCTTCTTCTGCCGATGAAGCGGTGCAGAACAAAGTGCTGGTCTGCGAAATCCCCTGGGACTTTGGCGATGGCCCCATTGATTGGTTTTTTAACCCCACGTATAATGGCTACCCGGAATGGACATGGCAGCTCAGCCGCCATATGGAATGGATCATCATGGCCCGCGCCTACCGGGAGATCGGCGACAAAAAATACGCCGAAGCCACCGCCCGCCAGCTTCGAAGCTGGATCGACCAGGCACAGGCGCCGGAGGCCTGCGACGGCCACACAACCCTGTGCTGGCGTACCATTGAGGCCGGTATCCGCATGGGGCAGTGCTGGCCGGAGGTTCTCCACACGTTTTACAAATCCCCTGCTTTTGACGATGACTTGCTCACCGATTGGTGTAAGTCTGTATGGGAACACGGCGAGCGCCTGAGCCGGGATTTCACTGCCGCCAATTGGCTGATTATGGAAATGAACGGTCTGGGACACATTGGCATTCTGTTCCCCTGCTTTAAGGCGGCAAAAGAGTGGTATACCATGGCCGTGGAAAAAATGCTGGAAGAACTGGGCAAACAGGTGTATGCGGATGGTTTCCAGTACGAGCTTTCCTCTGCTTACCATAATGTGGTCATCCGCAATTATGTAGATCTGATGCGCACCATGAAAGCCTACGGAAAAGAGATTCCCGCCGCATACAGCCGCACGCTGGAAGACATGATGGTGCTGAATGTGAAGATTATGCGGTCCAACCGCTGTTTGCCCAACATCAACGACGGCCGCCTGGGCCCTGTTACGCAGTCCATCGGCGCGTTTTACGATCTTTTTGAAGGCAACGAAACCTTACGCTGGGTGATGACCGAAACCAAAGAGGGGAGAGCGCCGGAAGAAACTTCTATGGTGCTGCCCTATGCCGGTATGGCGGCCCTGCGCACCGGCTGGGGAGAAGACGATACCTGGCTCTTCTTTGACGGCGGCCCCTTTGGCAAAGCCCACCAGCACGAAGACAAGCTGCAGGTGCTGTTCCATGCCGCCGGGAAATATATTCTGACCGAAGGCAATATTTATGCCTACGATTCCTCCGAAATGCGCAAGTATGTGCTTTCTACTCGGGGACATAACTCTGTGCTGGTGGACGGCAATGGCCAGAACCGCCATGCGTCCTATCGTTGGGAGGACGGAGATATTTCCAAAACCAGCGGCCTGCAGAGCCGCCTGGGCGATACGGTGGATGCTGTGCGTGCCGTGTACAACGAAGGCTACGGCGAAGAACAGGACAAGAGCATTACCCACGAGCGGAGCGTGTATTTCTTTAAGAAAGAAGAAGGCACAAAGCCCTTTGCGGTGATCGTGGACCGTTTGACCGCGGATAAAGAGCACGATTACGCCGTGCTGTGGCATTTGGATACGGAAAAACTGGCCATGAACGGCCTGCATGTGCAGGCAGAAGAACTGCGGCTGCTGGCGCCGGAAGCCCCCATGGAGACCGCCGGACTGGCGGTGGAGCGAGGTGTGCAGCACCCGGATTGGCAGGGCTGGTTCGCCAATTCCGGTACGCAGAAGGATTTCCGCCCTGTGTACGCTGTACAACATCGGCTGCATGCCAAAGATATCCGCTGGGTCACGGTGCTTTCGCAGGATGACAGCATCACCGGTGTGGAGGCTTCTTTGGATGTGAACGACACAAAGTTTACCCTGAAAAAAGCAGACGGCACCGCCCTTGTGTTTGACGAAGCCGACCTGCTGTAACCAAGGAGAACGATATGGGAACCAAACTGACCGATGCCAAATTCTTTGGCGAACTGCTCGATTGCACTCTGCCCGGGCTGGAAGAAATTCCCGCCCTGGCCGCAAAAGAAGATTACGCCGCCTGCCGCGGGTTGTTTGCCGCCTATGTGCGCCAAATGCTGAACCCCGAGCGGTATTTTAAGGCACTGCACGTGCGCGGCTATTACCCCTACCCCGAAGAAGAAGGCAACCCTGCCGAGCGTGCGGTGAAAAATCTGATTTTTTCCTGCGGAATGGAGTGGGATTTTGGCGAAGGCCCCGTGGACTGGTTTTTTAACCCCACGTACAACGGCTACCCGGAATGGACCTGGCAGATGAACCGCCACCCGGAATGGCGCAATATGGCCCGTGCCTACCGCGAAAACGGCGACGAAACCTATGCCGAAGTGACCGCCCGCCAGCTGCGCAGCTGGATCGACCAGGCGCTGCCGCCGGAAGAAAACGTGGGCCACGGAGCAACCCTGTGCTGGCGCACCATCGAGTGCGGCATCCGCATGGGCGAGTGCTGGCCGGAAGTGATCCACACGTTTTTGAATTCTCCGGCCTTTACGGATGACCTGCTGACCGACTGGTGCAAATCTGTGTGGGAACACGGCGACCGCCTGCGCCGCATTCACGGCAGCAGCAACTGGCTGATTATGGAAATGAACGGCCTGGCCCACATTGGTGTGCTGTACCCTTGCCTGAAAGACGCTGCCGAATGGCTTACCTATGCCACAAATACGCTGGAATACGAGATGTTCACGCAGATTTATCCGGATGGCTTCCAGTTTGAACTTTCTACCGGCTACCACGAAGTGGTGGTGACGGTGTATTCCATCTTCCTGCGCCTGCTGAATGCCTACGGCGTGGCGCACAACCCGCAGATGGACGAACTGCTGCGCAAGGCGCTGCAAATTTACGTTTATCTGCGTCTGCCGGATAAGACCGTGCCCAATATCAACGATGGCACCATCATTTATACCCCGGACTTTTTGGCAGATTACACCGATATTGGCAGCGGCGACCCGGTGATTCGCTGGGGCGCTTTGGGCGAAGGCGCTGCCCCCGCGGTGGATAGCTATATTTTCCGGAACGCCGGCCTGGCTGCCCTGCGCACCGGCTGGGGAGAAGACGACACCTGGCTGTTCTTTGACGGCGGCCCCTTTGGTAAGGCCCACCAGCACGAAGACAAGCTGAACGTGCTGCTTTACGCCGGCGGCTATGCCCTGGTGGACAGCAACAACTATTCCTACGATAGCTCCGAAATGCGCGAGTATGTGCTTTCCACCCGCGGGCACAACACCGTGCGGGTGGACGGTATGGATCAGAATCGCCGCAAGACGTATTGCTGGCAGACGGAAGAGATTAAAAAAGACAGCGGCCTGCAGAGCAACCTGACGGAGACTGTGGATGCCCTGCGCGCCGTGTACAACGAAGGCTACGGCGAAGACCAGGATACGAGCATCACCCACGAGCGCAGCGTGTATTTCTTTAAGAAAGAAGCGGGCACAAAGCCCTTTGCGGTGATTGTGGACCGCTTGACCGCCGATGCCGAGCACGATTACGAAGTGCTGTGGCACATGAACAGCAAAACGCTGGGCATGGAGGGGATGCAGCTGCACGCGAATTCCCTGCGTATTTTCACCCCCGAAGTGCCGATGGAAACCGCCGGCCTCAGCATCAGCCGTGGAACACAGTTCCCCCAGTGGCAGGGCTGGACAGCGCATTCCATGGTGCAGAAGGACTTTGACCCCGTGTACACCGCCCAGTATTGGCTGCATGGGCAAAATATGCGCTGGGTTACCTTGCTGTACCCGGCAGAAGAATGCCCCTTCACCGGCGTGGAGGCTTCTCTGGATGTGAACGACACGAAATTTGCCCTGAAAAAAGCAGATGGCACCGTGCTGGCGCTGGATGAGATGACTTTTTGGAAATAAATTTTAAAAAGAGGGAAGAAGCCATATTGACTTCTTCCCTTTTGCAACATATAATCGAACCAGAGGGAGCGGAAAAGCCGCTGCCAAACAAAAAACGAGGAGTTTTTATTATGGATACAATGATTGGCCCCAAACTGACAGATGCCCGTTTCTTTGGTGAACTGATCGACTGCACCCTGCCCGGCCTGGAAGGTGTTCCTGCAGCCGCCGCAGCCGGTGATTACGCCGCCTGCCGCAAGATGTTCGGTGATTATGTGCGCGCCGCCCTGGACCCCGATACTTTCTTCAGCATTCCCTATGAATTCCCGGAAAATGCCTTTACGTTTAAGGGCGAAACAGAAGAAGAGGCCGCTGAGCGTATTGCCAAGCTGTACCTCATCTCCTGCGGTACCCCCCACCAGTTCGAAGGCAAGGTGGACTGGTTTGCCAACCCCACCTATAACAAGTACAAAGAATGGACCTGGCAGTTGAGCCGCTGCCACGAATGGAAGCTGCTGGCCCACCAGTATCATCTCACCGGCAACGAAAAGCACGCTGAAGTGTTTGCACAGCTGTTTGACAGCTGGGTGAAGCAGGCTGTGGTGCCGGAAGACGATGTGAACGGCGGCGCTACCCTGTGCTGGCGTACCATCGAGTGCGGCATTCGTATGGGCGCCGATTGGCCCTACACCCTGTTCTCCTTCTACAAGAGCCCTCACTTCACCGATGACCTGCTCACCGATTGGTACAAGTCCGTTTGGGAGCATGGCCACCGCCTGCAGCTGAACCACCGCACCGGCAACTGGCTGATCATGGAAATGAACGGCCTGGCCCAGATCGGTATTCTGTACCCCGTGCTGAAGAACGCCAAAGAGTGGTTCGATTTTGCCATTCGTCAGCTGACGGAAGAGCTGGACCGCCAGGTGTACCCGGAAGATCACTTCCAGTTTGAGCTGGCCACCGGCTACCACTATGTGGTTATCAACAATTATATGCGCCTGGTGCGCGTAGCCCGCGCCTATGGCGTGGAGCTGCCGGAAGCTTTCACCGCCCGCATTGAAAAGATGCTGGAAACCTATGTGAAGATCATGCAGCCCGACGGCCGTATGCCCGACATCAACGACGGCAGCAACGCGTTTATCAAAACCTACATCGGCGAGCAGGAAATGTTCTTCCCGGAAAACAAGACCTTTGACTGGGTGTGCAGCGACCGTGCCACAGACGAAGGCAAGCCGGAATACACCTCTGTTGGCATGGAATACGCCGGCATGATGGTGATGCGTACCGGCTGGGGCAAAGACGATGTGTGGGCCTTTATGGATGCCGCACCCTTCGGCACCGGCCACCAGCACGAAGACAAGCTGAACCTGCTGATGTACGCCCACGGCAAGTACATCCTCACCGAATGCGGCAGCTATTCTTACGATGATTCCGAAATGCGCAAGTATGCCCTGTCCACCCGTTCTCACAACACCGTGCGCGTGAACGGCATGGACCAGAACCGCCGTGTGTGCTACCACTGGAACGAAGAAGATATTCAGAAAAAGTCCAATCTTGTCCATCGCGAAGAGGCCTGGTTTGACTATGCCCGCAGTGAGTACGACGAAGGCTACGGCACCTGCAACGAAGATACCGCCTTTAAGGATAAGGACATCAACGACATCGCCAAGGGCCCGGCATATATGGGTGCCAAGCACCGCCGTTCTGTTCTCTTCCTGAAGAACCCCGGCCATGACATGGAACCCTACTTTGTGGTGATCGACCGCCTGTACAGCGAAGACCGCAACGAGTATGAATTCCTGTGGCACGTGGATGCGGAAGAAGTCACCCTGAAGGGTATGCAGGTGAAGGCCGATTTCCTGCACATTATGAACAACCTGAAAGATGTGCACGAAGACGGCGTGAACATTGTCTGCTCTCAGCAGACCCCCGAATGGCAGGGCTGGCAGAGAGGCCCCTCTCACCTCCAGCGGGATGATATTCCCCTGCCCACCGTGCGCTACACCACCCATGCGGAAAGCACCCGTGTGGTTACGGTTCTGTACCCCGGTGAGAACTGCCCCATTGAGTGTGTGGATGCCACCACCAATGTGGACAGCACCCGTTTCACCCTGGTGATGAAGAACGGCGACCGTGTGCAGTTTGACGAAGCCAACTTTGCCCCCGACGGCATGGAAAGCGTGTAAAATTCAATCGCATTTATGAGAGGCTCCTGCTTGGCAGGGGCCTCTTTTTTTAGGAATTCACAAATCGTTTACCGCTGCTGCATTGACATTTACAGGCCCGCGGGGGTAAAATAAACTGAATAGATATTGCCAAAAAAGGAGAATGCCCTATGGCGCAGCCGTTTGTATGTTTTGAAAACGTAGAGAAAACCTATATTGCCGGCGAAGTGGAGACCCGGGCGCTGCAGGGGATTTCCTTTGGCGTGGAAAAAGGCGAACTGTGTGTTATTACCGGCCCCAGCGGCGCAGGCAAAACCACCCTGCTGAATATTTTGGGCGGCATGGACAGCCTCACCGACGGCCGGGTATTTCTGGATGGCGAAGAGATTTCTTCCATGAACACCAAGCAGCTGACCCTGTACCGGCGGGACAGCATCGGATTTGTATTTCAGTTTTATAATTTGATGCCCAACCTGAATGCGGTGGAAAACGTGAAGCTTGCCTCTGCCGTGTGCAAATCGCCGCTTCCCGCAGAGGAAGTGATGGAACTGGTGGGCCTGAAAGAGCGCATGAAGAACGTGCCGGCGCAGCTTTCCGGCGGTGAACAGCAGCGGGTGGCCATTGCCCGGGCGCTGGCCAAAAACCCCAAGCTGCTATTGTGCGATGAACCCACCGGCGCGCTGGACTACAGCACCGGCAAGGCGATTCTGCAGCTGCTGCAGGATATGTGCCGCAGCCGCAATATGACGGTGGTGCTGGTGACCCATAATGCGGCCATTGCCCCTATGGCGGATCGGGTGATCCGCATTAAAAACGGAGAGATCGTTGAAAATACGGTGAATCTCCACCCCGTGCCGGTGGAGACCATTGAATGGTAAGCAAAAGAAGAATGATGTACGGCAGAAAAGGAAGTGCACCGGTATGAACCGATGGATGTGGAAATCGACCCTGACGGAGATCCGTAAAAGCCTGGGGCGTTATATGGCTATTTTAGCCATTGTGGCGCTGGGAGTGGGTACGTTTTGCGGTTTGAAAGTGATACGGGAAGCCATGCTTCTCACCGAAAGACAATATTTGGAAGAGAAAAAACTCTTCGACCTGCAGCTGTACTCTGTGCTGGGCTGGACAGACGAAGATGCCGCTGCTGTGGCAGAGGCAGAAGGCGTGACCGCCGCAGAGGCCGCCTATGCGGTGGATTTTATCACCGCCGGTGAAGGGGACAATACCCTGGTGTACAAGGCGCTTTCCATAACAGAAGACCTGCATGCCCTGACCGTGCGTGCGGGCCGGCTGCCCCAGGCGGCAAACGAATGCCTGGGCGACCGCCGGTGGTTTACGGAAGAGGACATTGGCACCACCATAACGGTGCTGGATGACAACGACGAAGATACGCTGGATGCCTTTGCCTGCCGTGAATTCACCCTGGTGGGCGTGGGTGATACGCCTTTGTATATGAATTTTGAGCGCGGTTCGGCGTCCATCGGCTCGGGTACGCTTTCGGCGTTTATTTGC
The DNA here is from genome assembly GCA_017547865.1 of Clostridia bacterium. The sequence goes on along the minus strand of JAFYOA010000063.1, from coordinate 6,965 downwards.
GTGCCGGAGGAAGCTTTTGCCGCGGAGCGCTACACCGATATTTACGTTACGCTGGAAATGAACGGTGCCGCGCCTTACTCCGAGGAATACGAGGCGCTTTTGGAAACCTTGCGGCCCGGGGTGGAGGCCGTGGCGGAAGAGCGTACGGAAGCCCGCCGGGATGAAATTCTGCAGGAATACGAAGACGAACTGGCCAACGCCCGCAAAGAACTGGACGATGGCTGGGTGGAATACGAAGACGGCCTGCAAGCCTATGAAGACGGTAAGCTGGAAGCCGATGAAGAGTTGGCCAATGCCCAGGCAGAACTGGACAATGCCGCTACACAATTGGCAGACGGCCGCCGCCAACTGTGGGATGCCGAAAATAAACTGGATGAAGCTGAAGAGCGGCTGAACGATGCCCAGACCCAACTGGATGACGGCAAAAAGCAGCTGGAAGAAGGCCTTCTACAATTGAATACGGCCCAGGCAGAACTGGATGCCGTCTGGGCCGAGGCACAGGCCGGCCGCGCGGAATTTGAAGCGCAGAAGGCAGAAACCCTGGGGCAGCTGGATGCCGCCGAAGCGATGTACCAGGCGCAGTACGCTGCTGCCCGGCAGGCGCTGGAAAATGCCGCCACCCCCGAGGAAATTGAAGCGGCGCAGACTTCTTTGGCAGAGGCAGCGTACGCACTGGAGGCCCTGGCCCAGCAGCGAAGTGAAGTGACAGCCCAGCTGCAGGAGGCCGAAGCACCTTTGCTGGCCGCCGAACAGCAGCTGGCCGCCGGACAGGCGCAGCTGGATGCCAACCATGCCCTGCTGGAAGAAAAGCAGGCGGAACTGACCGCCGCACAGGCAGAAATCGATGCGGGCCGGAAAGAACTGGAAGAAGGCCGCAAGGAGATTAATTCCCAGTGGGCGACACTGTACAGTAGTGAAGCCGAGCTGGAGGAGGGCCGCGTGACCTTTGAAGAAGAAAAGCGCACGGCCGAAGAAGAGCTGGAAGAAGCCCGGCTGGACCTGGGGGAAGCTCTGCAGCAGCTGAACGACGGCGAGGCTGAATACAACGATGCCCTGCACGATTTTACCGCACTGTGGAACGACCTGACTGCCAACGACCTGCACTATGTGCTGGACCGTGACACCAACATTGCGTATGTGATGTTTGAGAGCGATTCCGCCATTGTGGATGATATTGCCGACGTTTTCCCTGTATTTTTCTTCCTGGTGGCACTGCTGGTGTGCATGACCACCATGACCCGCATGATCGACGAACAGCGCACCCAAATCGGTGTGCTGAAAGCCCTGGGCTATACCCAGAGTGCGATTTTCTCCAAGTATATTTTGTATGCCGGCAGCTCTGCGCTTTTGGGCGGGCTCATCGGCTATTTTGGCGGCTCCTGGTTCTTCCCACAGGTTATCTGGTACGGGTACAGCATCCTTTACGGTTTTGCCGATATTCAAGTGGTGTTCAATCCCTGGCTGGGGCTGGCCTCTCTGTTGGTGGCTTTGGGCTGTTCTGTCGGGGCGGTGTGGTTCTCCGGCCGCCGAGAGTTCGCCAACGTACCGGCCCAGCTGATGCGCCCCAAGGCTCCGGCCGCGGGCAAGCGTATTTTCCTGGAGCGCCTGCCCTGGTTCTGGAATCGTCTGAGCTTCCTGCAAAAGGTTTCGGTGCGCAACCTGGTGCGCTACAAAAAGCGCCTGGTGATGATGATCCTGGGCATCAGCGGTTGTACCGCTTTGGTGCTCACCGGCTTTGGTATAAAGGATTCCATTCAAAATATCGTGCATTACCAGTTCGATGAAATCACTGTTTACGATTACAACGTGACCTTCATTGAAGCTATGAGCAGCGCGAAACAGGGGGAATTCAACAAAGAAATGCCTGTGGCGGCAGAGAACGTCTTTGTACACAGCGCTTCTTACGATGTGACCCTGGGGGACGTGACCAAGAGTGTGAACGTGGTGGCTGCCGAAAACGGCCTGGATGGCTTTGTGAATCTCTCTTCCGTAAAAATGGAAGAAGTGGCCTATCCCGGCCCCGGCGAAGTGGTGCTGACCCAGAAACTGGCATCGCAGCTGCATGTGCGCGTGGGCGATACCGTTACTTTGGTGGACGAAGACCACCGGGAACTGACCGCCACGGTGAGCGGTGTGTGCCGGAATTTTGTGTACAACTATGCATTTTTGGATATGGAGACATTCGCACAGCAGTGGGGAGAACGCCCCGAGGTGCGCAATGCCTTTGTGAATTTGCCGGGCGAAGAGGACGTGCATGAAACAGGCGCGCAGATCGCTTCCCATGATCAGGTGATCAATGTTATGGTCAGCGCCGATATGGAAACCCGGTTCGGTTCCATGATGAGCAGCCTAGACGTGGTGGTGGCCGTGATCATCGGCTGCGCCGGTGCACTGGCCTTCATCGTGCTGTATAACCTCACCAACATCAACATTACCGAGCGTGTGCGGGAAATTGCCACCATTAAAGTGCTGGGCTTTTATCCCAACGAAAGTGCCGCCTATATCTTCCGCGAGAATATCATTCTTACGGCACTGGGCGCTTTCATCGGCCTGGGGCTGGGCAAGGTGTTCCATGCGTTCGTCATGTCCTGCGTGGTCATCGAGACCGTTACCTTTGAGGTGCGCATTGTGCCCACCAGTTACCTGTGGGCGGTGGCCATCACCATGCTGTTCTCGGTGTGCATCAGCCGCCTGATGCGGGTGAAGATCAATCACATCAACATGGCGGAATCGCTGAAATCTGTGGAATAAAAGGAGACGACCATGAAAGATACCAAACTGGAGGCCGCTTTTACCGCGGCACTGCTGGAAACCTGCCGCAAGGCAGAACTGACCACCGGCCTGCGCGACCCGCGGTTTGTGGGTGAAATTGAACAGCGGGGCGGGGCAGAGGCCATGCACGGCCTGCTGAAGCGTCACCGACTTTCGCCCTGGTTTGAGGCCCTGGCCAAAAAAGGCCAGCTGGCTGCTTCCCCGGAGGCCCTGACCGTGCAGAGCAAGTACGGTGAACTGTTTACCGATGACGAAGTAAACGAGTGCTTTGAAGCACTGCTGGAAGCGGGGTGGATGGTGTGAACCGTACTGTATGCGCCGGGCAGGTGTACCGGCATTTTAAGGGCAACCTGTACAAGGTGGTGACCCTGGCCAAACACAGCGAAACGGAAGAGACCCTGGTGGTGTACCAAAAGCTGTATGGCGAACGGGACGTGTGGGCTCGCCCGCTGGAAATGTTTTTGAGCCCCATGGACCGGGAAAAGTACCCGGATGCGCCGGAAGAATACCGGTTTGAACTGTACCGCGGCCTTGTGCGGGAAGAAAACCGGGTGTATATGCCCGGTGAAGCCGGCGAGACCCTGGCGGAAGTGACCTTCCCGGAAACAGAGCCCGGCGTGGTGAATGTGAACCACACCTTTGTGGATGACTCTCTGCGCGGGCAGGGCATTGCCGGCAAGCTGCTGGCCGAAGTCGCCGCTGCCCTGCGGGAAACCGGCCGCAAAGCGGTGCCCACCTGCTCTTACGCCGTGGGCTGGTTTAAAAAACACCCGGAAGAAGCCGACCTGCTGAAGTGATTTTAAACCGAGAGGTGCTTGCGATGTATTTACTGGAAAACAGAACGACCTTTGCTTTTTCTGCAGAAAATCCCACCGGTTCCCGCAATGGCGGCACCCGTGGAAAAGACTGCGATAAACTCAATGCGCATTTGAAAATGCAGCCCGGCGAGACCGTAACGCTGGTGGATACCGATGGCCCGGGAATGATCACCCATATGTGGATGACCGGCTTTGGCGGGCATTCGTTTATTCTGCGGATGTACTGGGATAACGCGGAGTTCCCCAGCGTGGAAGTGCCGATGTCTGCTTTTTTCGGCACCGCGTACGATGAAAATTTCAGCGATATGGATGGCCGCTACCCCGTGCTGAATTCCGCTTTGGTGCTGGTGGCCCCGGCAAAGGGGTACAATGCCTATTTTGAAATGCCTTTCCGTTCCCATTGCCGCATCACCATGGAGAACCGCGGCGATAAAACGCAGGATCTGTATTATATGATCACCGGCTGGAAAGGTGCGCTGCCGGAGAATATCTCGTACTTCCATGCCGCTTACCGGCAGGAACACCCCGTGCAGAAAGGCAGAAGCTATGTTGTGCTGGAAAATGTGCAGGGCAAAGGCCGGTATATCGGTACCACATTCAGCAGCGGCCTGAATGGCCACAACACCTGCTGGGTAGAAGGCGAAACCAAAATGTACATCGACGGCGAGACCTATCCTTCCCTGAATTACACCGGTACAGAGGATTACTTCTGCGGTTCGTATGCCTTTGGCAACGACGGCCCCCTGCATAAATACCAGCCGTTCAGCGGGCTGTATGTGGGTGCTTTTGCGGTGATGGGCGACAGCACGGAAATGTACAACGCCCAGAAACGCTTTATGCTGTACCGCTGGCACGTGACGGATGCGATTTATTTCGATCAAAGCTTCCGTATGGTGATGGACAACCTTGGCTGGACCGGCCCGCGCTACGATGACTACACCACGGTGGCGTATTATTACCTCGATCATCCTGCCCGGTTACCTTTTGATTTGCCGGAGGATCACGAATTGGTGATGCGCTGATAAAAAATCCGCAATAAAAAAACGAAAGCCCTGTACATCGTAAGATGCACAGGGCTGTTTGTTTAAACAGGAGAAAACCTCACTTGCAGGTTTTCTCCTCTTGAATGGCTTGCGCCATTCAATTCACCCCTTGCGGAGCGCTTCTTAGGAAAAAGAGTTTCGCGTTCTACGGAACGCGACCAAGGACGCCGTCCTTGGAACCTGCGGCCTTTGAAAAGGCCGGCGAAACTTTTATATTTTATGGGCGGCAATTTTATGGGCGGCAATTATTTATTAAAATCAAAGGTCTTATACAGCCACTGCTTGCTCAGCTCCACCCAGCGGCCGTTGTAGGGGTCAAGGCGGCCCACTTCTTCGGTGCAAACAGAAATACCGTGGGGTGCATCCGGGAAGATATGGCATTCAAAGGGAATCTTCTTCGCCTGCAGGGCAGAGATGATGGCGATGGCGTTTTCCACCGGCACAGCGTTGTCGGTCACGGTGTGCCACACAAAGGCGGGGCAGGTGCCTTCGTCCACGTGGGTGTCCACGCCCCAGTATTTGTATTCGTCGGTGCCGGGTTTTGCGCCGCCGCTCACGTTGGTAATGGTGCCGCTGTGGGTCAGCTCATCCCCGCGGATCACCGCGTAGCAGAGGATCATGGCGTTGGGGCGGTTCTCCCCGTTTTTGGCGCCCAGCTTTTCCTGCACCTGAGGTTCGTTCCACATTACACCGGAGGAAGCCGCCAGATGGCCGCCGGCAGAGAAGCCCAGCACGGCGATCTTTTCCGGGTCACAGCCCCACTCTTCTGCGTTTTCACGGATCTTCATAATGGTGAGGCCCACATCGCACAGGGGGTTGTAGTCCTTGGCCATGTCCTGCACGCTGTAGTGGTCCACCAGCACCACGTTAAAACCGGCGGTCAGATATTCCAGGGCAACGGGCTCGGCCTCCCGCATGGAGCAGAAGTGATAGCCGCCGCCGGGCAGCACCACCACACAGGGACGCACGGTGCGGTGCACAGGCATTTCGGTAATGGGATCGTGCAGAAAAGCGATGGCATGGGCCTTGGTATTCGGGTTGGGGTTAAATTCAAACATTCTCATAATGATGTTCCTCCTCGATTTCGGGGTTCTGTCTACAGTGTACCGCAATTGCCGCCGCTTTGCAAGAAAGATTTGCTTTTTATTGCTTTTTTAAAAACAATTTGCTATAATGCCGTTATAAAGCGTTAAATCGCATGGTTTTTACAGGAAAAGAGGAGAGACGATGGAACAGGTAACAAATGCGAAGCGAATCGTGTGCAAGGTGGGCACTTCCACCCTTACATACCAAAACGGCAAAATCAACCTGCGCCGGGTGGAGGCCCTGTGTAAAGTGCTTTCCGATCTGCAGAATTCCGGCAGGGAGATCATTTTGGTCACCTCCGGTGCCATTGGTGTGGGCATGGGTAAACTGGGCTTGCAGAAGCGCCCGGAGGAAAAAGAAAAGCGCCAGGCTCTGGCGGCCGTGGGCCAGTGCGAATTGATGTTTATGTACGACAAACTTTTTGGCGAATACAACCGCATGGTGGCCCAGGTGCTGCTGACAGCAGATAATATTTACAGCCAAAAAAGCCGGGAGAACATCGAAAACACCTTCCGCGAACTCATCGGCATGGACATTATTCCCGTTGTAAACGAAAACGACACCGTAGCCACGGATGAACTCTCCGGCCAGCATATCGGCGATAACGACACCCTTTCGGCCATTGTGGCTACCCTGGCCAAGGCAGATCTGCTGGTGATTTTAACGGATATCGATGCCCTGTACGATGCCAACCCGAAAACCAACCCCAACGCCAGGCGGATTCCCCACGTGGCGAAGATAGACGAAAGCATACACGCCCTGGCAGGTGGTGCCGGCAGCAGCCTGGGTACCGGCGGCATGGCCACCAAGATCCGCGCGGCAGAGATCACGATGAAAGAGAACATCCCCTGCTGCATCATCAGCGGCGATGACCCGGCTTTGCTGTACGACCTGCTGGACGGCGCGGACATTGGCACCGTTTTTGCGGCGGAATAAAGGAGATTTACCATGACAGAACTGGAAAAAATGGGCGCCCGCGCCAAAAAGGCCGCCCGGGTGCTGGCATCTGCGGGGGCAAAAAAGTCTGCGGCGCTGCTGCTTGCGGCCGAACGCCTTTCCAAACGGAAAGATGAAGTGCTGGCCGCCAATGAAAAAGACATGAACGCTGCCGTGCAGAACGGCATGAGCCCTGCTCTGCAGGATCGTCTGCGGCTGACCGCAGCCCGGGTGGAGGATATGTGCGAGGGGATCCGCGCCACCGCCGCCCAGCCGGACCCGGTGGGGCGGGTACTGGAAGGGTCCGTGC